>JBGCFJ010000514.1:0-2397 GCA_045106885.1 Saprospiraceae bacterium | reverse complement strand
CTTTTTGACCAAATTCACTTTCTGTTTTTAAGAGTTCTTTTACCTCTTTAACCGTTTGTTCAATTTGTTTGCTAGTATAATTAATTTGCGCTTCTAATTGTTTGATAACGAAACTATTAGACTCCGAACTATAACTATGGGCATGCAAACGATTGTTCAATTGAGTTTTCGTTTTTTCTAAAGCATTCTTATGCCGATTAAGATGACGAATATGCAATATTTCCTTACTTGGTGGTTGCCATACTCTCAATTGATAGGTTGCCCCCATTTGAGCAAGCCCTTTGGCATCTATCTTATCTGTTTTGCTTTTATTGCCAATACTTTTCAGATAATTCGCTGATTTGTTTGGCAATACTACATTGACTTGATAACCTGCTTGGTGAAAATAATGGGCACTTTGCTCATGGTATACACCGGTTGCTTCCATCACTATTTGAACTGGTATAGACTCGACTTTTCGTCGTTTTTCTATCCACTTCTTTAGTGAATCGAACCCTTTGAGGGTATTGGGGAATTTGCGAGACCCCTTTATTTTAATCTCTTGACCTTCATAAAGGGTTTTGTAACAAATTTCCAGTTCTGCTTTGGAAACATCTTGACCGATTACGTACTTAATTGGTTGTGCTGTCATTTTTGATAATTTTGATAGAAACTAATTACATTACTGATAACCTTTTCTAAGGAGTAGCTCATAGTTTAATTCCTGGTCATATCGAACTTGGAGTATGCCAATAGGTACTATTCTTCCTTTAAAAAGATAGCTAAAAGTGGTTCAGCCTTAGACCCTGCATCCTTATTGTTGGTGCTTTGCTACGTTACGGTTTACCACCTTTAGTATCAGTTATTTTTTATCTCAAAATTACCTCTCTTTACTCTTTTGTAAAGATATGAGCTACATTTTAACATTCAGGCAAAATAACAGGCAGATTATAAGCCAAGCCTCCTTCTGAAGTTTCTTTATATTTTTTATTCATTGCTAGCGCTGTATCCCACATAGTTTTTACGACGGTATCAAATTGTACAATGGCATCTTCTGGGTCACTAGACAAAGCTAGATTACTAGCCGTAATAGCTTTGATTGCGCCCATTGAATTTCTTTCTATACAAGGTATTTGTACCAAACCGCCAATAGGGTCGCAAGTCAACCCAAGGTGATGTTCCATGGCAATTTCCGCTGCCATTAATACTTGTTTAGGGGTACCTCCTTGCACTTCTGTCAAACCTGCCGCCGCCATGGCCGAAGACACGCCAATTTCTGCTTGGCAACCTCCGACTGCAGCAGAGATAGTCGCTCCTTTTTTAAATAAACAACCAATTTCTCCTGCTGTCAGGAAAAACTTTTGAATATCTTCCATTCCTTTGTTTTTGCAAAAGGCTAAATGGTATAATAAGACCGCAGGAATAACACCTGCCGCACCATTTGTTGGAGACGTGACAACTCTACCCAATGCCGCATTTTCTTCATTAACCGCCATGGCAAAACAACTTACAAATTTGTTAATCGTCGTAAAATCTTTAGGCTGTTGCCAAATAGCTGCTAACCATTGCTGAGGCGTATCAAAAAGGTCTGCTTTAAGCAAACTATCTGCTAATTTTTTAGCTCGTCTTTTTACATTTAAACCACCTGGTAAAATGCCCGCAGTTCGACAGCCTCTAAACACACAATCCAACATAGTCTGATAAATAGCCTCAATACTTGCGACTACTTCAGCTGGTTTCCGAAAATGATTTTCATTTTCCAAAACAATGGCTGAAATGGATAAATTAGTTTGCTCCGTATATGCTAAAAGTTCTTTTCCCTTGTCAATTGGATAGGGCAATTGAACAGTTGATTGAGTTTGATGGTCGCTCCCTTTCTTTTCAATAAAACCTCCACCTACAGAATAATAAGTTGCTTTAACGACTTTGTTTTTGGCTTTAAATGCCTTAAATATTAGGGTATTAGGATGTGCTTTTTTACTTGTTTTATTAAAAAATATGTGTTTGGTGGGAGTAAAAGTGATATTCTTTTGATTGATACAAATTTGCTCCGTATCTCTAATTTTAAAAAGATAATCGCTGATATTTTCAGTTGGAACGGTGGTCGGGTTATGACCTTCTAAACCTAATTGCACCGCAGTATCCGTGGCATGCCCTTTACCCGTTTTGGATAGGGAACCATATAAATGGACTTCTACTTCATCATAGTCCTTATCCTTTAAATCTTCTGCGAAATCCAACGCCGCCTTCCACGGTCCTAAGGTATGAGAACTTGATGGGCCAACCCCAATTTTAAAAATATCAAAAATACTTAGTCTTTCCATGATAATTGATGTAACACAACGCTCTTAGTTGTGACTTAAATAAAAAGCAACACAACTTGGAAAATTGTGTTACTTCTATGCGATTATTCGCTCG
>JBGCFJ010000513.1:0-3537 GCA_045106885.1 Saprospiraceae bacterium | reverse complement strand
CTTCATAAAATGTGTCGTTTAATTTTGATTGGGTACTTAGTGACGAGGTAGAAATAAAGTGTGCCAGATCACGCAGTTATTTTTTCTTCTAAGGGCGCTTAAAAAACCGCATATAGCCAAGCTACATAAGGCTTTTTTAAGGGTTCTTAGAAGGAAATAAGAACAAGTAATATGGCTCAATTTATTCCTGCGTCGTCACTTAAAGGGCGAAAAATTGGCGATAGGCTGAGTGGCAGTAGACTGTGAATTGTAGGTTTTAGAGTTATTAAATTCTATTTTACCAAGTACTGCTGGTTAGGATTTTTAATCTGACACCATTATTTTTCTTGCCTCTGGCAAGTATTTTAGGCAAAGTGGCAGAAATAATCAACCATTTATACCGCCTTTTTCCCTTCTAAGAAACTCAAAAAATGTGTCTATAATCCATTATGCAAGCATTTTTTGAATTCCTTAGAAGAAAAATTGACTGGTCTAACTGGCTAATTATTTTCTCCACTTTGCCTTACTCAAAAAAATCGCCAGAGGCGAGCAGATAAAGGTTTCGGACTACAAGTTCTCACCAGCACATTCAGAACTTAATAACTCTGCCGTAAACCGTGAACCGAATAAAATCTATTGAAAATTACACAAATGCAACCAAACGCAATATTAGATAGTCCCATTGAATATTTAAAAGGGGTAGGGCCAACGAAGGGTGATTTATTAAAGAAAGAATTAAGTGTTTTTACGTTTCGAGATTTGCTGATGCATTTTCCTTTTCGATATGTCGATAAAACAAAATTTCATAAAGTTAGAGACTTAAATGAAGATTCAGAAACGGTACAAATTAGAGGAACTTTACGTCGCTTAGAAACGGCTGGTGAAGGACGGAAAAAGCGATTAGTAGGGCGATTTAGAGACGATACTGGGGTGATAGATTTGGTCTGGTTTACTGGCGTCAATTGGTTACAAAAAAGTTTGCAAATTGGTACTGAATATGTTGCTTTTGGCAAAATCAATAATTTTAAGGGCAAAATAAGTTTACCGCATCCAGAGCTGGAACCTGTGACGGAGGCAGGTATAAAAAAAGCTTCCTCTTTTGCACCTGTTTACCCCAGTACAGAAAAACTAAACACCAAAGGTTTAGATGCAAAAGGTCGTCGAAAATTAATTAAGACGATTTTTGAAAAAATTCAATATACAGACCTCCCTGAGAATCTACCTAATTACATGATTGAAAAGTTTAATTTTCCTACTCGGTTTGAGGCAATTAAACACATTCATTTTCCAACGACTGCCAAAGAATTAGAAAGAGCGCAAAAACGCTTAAAATTTGAAGAATTATTTTTCCTACAATTGCGTTTATTGCAAATTAGAGGTCGAAGAAAAGCGACGATTAAAGGAATTCCTTTTCCAGCCATTGGTGATAAATTTTTGACTTTTTATAAAGAAAAATTACCCTTTGAATTAACAGGGGCACAAAAAAGGGTAATTAAAGAAATTCGCAGAGATTTGGGTTCTGGTGGACAATTGAATCGTTTATTACAAGGTGATGTAGGGAGTGGCAAAACAATAGTGGGACTTATGTGCATGTTAATTGCCTTAGATAATGGCTACCAATCCTGCTTAATGGCGCCTACTGAAATTTTAGCACAACAGCATTATGCGGGTATTTCGGAATATGTGGAAGGCTTAGACATAGAAGTTGGTTTTTTATCTGGAAGTGTGAAGGGCAAAAAAAGAGCAGCCTTATTAGAAAGACTTAAAAATGGAGAAATTGATATTTTAATTGGGACACATGCTTTGATAGAAGATTGGGTTGTTTTCCAAAAATTAGGCCTAGCAATTACGGACGAACAACATCGTTTTGGCGTGAAGCATCGAGCTAAATTGTGGCAAAAAAGCAAGCCAAGTCCACCACATATTTTAGTGATGACCGCAACCCCTATTCCTAGAACCTTGGCGATGACCCTTTATGGAGATTTGGAAGTATCGGTCATTGATGAATTGCCACCAGGACGTAAAGAAATCAAAACGGTTCATCGGCATGAAGGACATCGACTACGGGTGATTGGCTTTATGAAAGAAGAAATTACCAAAGGTCGGCAAGTTTATATTGTTTATCCTTTGATTCAAGAATCAGAAAAATTAGACCTGCAAAATTTAGAAACGGGCTATGAGTTATTACTGAGAGATTTCCCAATGCCTGAGTACCAAATTAGTGTATTGCATGGCAAAATGAAGCCCAAGGATAAAGATTTTGAAATGCAGCGATTTGTAGAAGGGGAAACTCAGATTATGGTAGCAACAACGGTTATAGAAGTAGGCGTAAATGTGCCGAATGCTTCGGTAATGATTATCGAAAATACAGAGCGATTTGGTTTGTCCCAATTACATCAGTTGCGAGGTAGGGTAGGGCGAGGAGCCGAACAATCTTTCTGTATTTTGATGTCGGGTTATAAATTAAGCAAAGAAGCACGGTCAAGAATTCAAACCATGACAGGTACGAATGACGGTTTCAAAATAGCAGAAGCGGATTTGCAATTAAGAGGCCCTGGTAATATGGAAGGGACGCAACAAAGCGGTATTCTAAACTTCAAATTGGCAGATTTATCCAAAGATCAACGGATTCTACAAATTGCTAGGGAAGTAGCTGCCAGAATATTGGACCAAGACCCTAATTTGGAAAAGGAAATTAATACTCGTTTAAACTGGTATATGAAGACCCAAGGGAAAAAATATAAAGCTTGGAGCAGAATTAGCTAACAGCAAATATTTATTTATTTTTTCGTTAAAAGGAATTTATTTATGGTAGCATTTAAAGGAATAGAACAGACTTATAGTATTGAAGAATACCTTAAATTAGAGCAAAGTTCTAATAGAAAACACGAATTTTATAACGGAGAAATCAAAGAAGTACCAGGTGGAACAACTAACCATAATTTAATCGCTACAAGGATAGCTGCTATTTTAACCTTTCGGTTGGATGAAAAAGAGGACAAAGAATATTTTGTTTTGAATAGTGATATGAAAATTCAGATACCTGATTTTAATCATTTTGTTTATCCTGACGCAGTAGTCGTTTGTGAAAAAATAAAACTTTATAGAAACAGGAAAGATGTAATCATTAACCCTTTATTAATTGTTGAAGTATTATCTCCTTCAACTGAAAGACACGATCGTGGACCGAAATTTCTAGAATACAAAACCTTACCTAGTTTTAAAGAATACTTATTAATTAGTCAAATGCAGCCTTGGGTATGTGTAGAAACAAAAAAAAGAGGGAATAATTGGTCGAATGTAGTAACAAAGACTTTAGATGGTGATTTTTATCTTAAAACTATAAATGAAAAGATTTCGGCTATAGGCCTAAGGCTGCAGGTATCGGGTGTCAGGTCAGACGCAAATACCCGATTAGACTACTATACAAAATGCTTTTGACACAGAGAACACGAAGGAGACACAGAGAACACAAAGCTATAATGTACTGATAACCAAAACTCTGTGTAACTCCGTGTCTTCTCTGTGGTCTCTGTATCCTAAAAATGTATAGTAGTC
>JBGCFJ010000512.1:0-4458 GCA_045106885.1 Saprospiraceae bacterium | reverse complement strand
TTTTTTTTTTTTTTTTTTCTGAACTCATAAGGGTCTTGACCTGCGGAATGTGCCATCTCATCCATGAAAGATTCAGAGAAAAAACCATTTTGAGAAGCACCTACACTACGCCAGTTACCAACCTGTAAAGCAGGTAAATCTAATTGTCCAAACTGAACAGATACATTATTTCTACCATAAGGCAATTCGATTGCACCTTCAGCAGTTTGAGGGTCTTTTTCTGGTGCTTCTACCATTGCTGGCATCACTCGATTCATAAAAGAATGCGTAACTGACTGTAAGGCCATTTTATTTTCCCAAGCATCAATCATCCCATCTGCGCCAATAGAACCACGGAATTTACTAGCAACCCCTGGGCGATACATGCCATTCTTCATATCTTCTTCTCTTGTGAAGACGAGTTGAATCGGAGTGCCAGGCATTTGCTTAGCAACCATCGCCGCTTTCTTTACAAAATCTAATTCAATTCTTCTACCAAAACCACCTCCTAAATAAAGAATATTTACATGGATATTTTCTTTTTCTATTCCTGTAATTGCATTAACCGCATCTCTTACAGAAGAGCCACCTTGGTGACCAACCCAAACCTCCGCTTTATCACCATTGATGACCATCGTACAATTCAAAGGTTCCATTGTACAATGAGCTAAATAAGGTACTTCATAACTCGCTTCCACTACCTTAGCATCACCACTTAAAGCTGCTTTGACATCTCCATGCGCTTCTGGTGTACCAATCATTCTGCTATCATCCGCAATAATATCTCCTAACATTTTAGAAATATCGGAAGAAGAAACACCCTCTAAACTATTACCTGTTTCGTCAAAATCTAAAGCCAATGCAGCATTTTTCGCTCGCCAAGTATTATCCGCAACAACGGCTGCTCCTAATCCATTTTCAAGCATGACCACTTTCTTGACCCCTTTCATTTGCTCAACTTCTTCGATATTGGTTATACTATTCACCGTACCTCCAACATGAGAAGCATGTCGAACCGCAGCAATTAACATGCCTTCTATTCGTGCATCAATCCCAAAGCCAGCAGTACCTGTTACTTTTTCAGGAATATCTAACCGCTGTACTCGTTTTCCGAGTAATTTAAAGTCTTTTTGTTCTTTTAATGGTGGATTAAAATCCAACTCAACTTTTGAGGCAGCCTCTGCTAAAGAACCATAGGAGAATTTCTCTTTGGTTTTTTTATTAATGACATGCGCACTTTCTGCATAACAATCCGCCGCAGTTACGCCCCATTTTTCAGCCGCCGCCGCAATTAACGCAGCTCTAGCCGTCGCCCCCATTTCTCTTAAATGGTCATATAAATCTTTGACTGAAGTACTACCACCCGTACCAACTACTGGTAAGAAAGAAGCGACTTTAGCCATTAATGAAAGACTGGCATAAGCTCTTCTTGGATTTGGGTCTAAGAAAAAAGTATTTGCATAAGGAGACTCTGGTTGTGGATGAACGATTTCTATTTGATTCATGTCCACTTCCAACTCCTCGGCTAATAGCATTGGTAAAGAAGTATAAACTCCTTGTCCCATTTCCGCACGAGGCACCGCCATCGTAATGGTATTATCTGGTGCAATTCGCACCCAAGCATTCAAAGAGGCACCATCTCCCATACCTTTACCGGAATACTTTTTGATGGCTTTATTTACATACATATTGCCACCAACAGCCACAATTAAACCAGCTCCTGCTAATCCACTAGTGGCGATAAACGCTCTACGAGTCCATTTACCCATTTTTATATTTTTAGAAGTCAGAAGTCAGACCGAAAATTTCAATTTTCTGTCAGAAGTCAGACTGAATGATTAAATAAGCTGAGAATAATCTGACATCTGACAGTTTCGTAGAAACGGTCTGACATCTGACCTCTCTTATCCCTGTAAGGTCGTTTCTTCCGCCCGCCATTTAGCAGCTGTATGAATAGCAGAGCGAATTCTTTGATAGGTGCCACAACGACAAATATTAGTCATGGATTTATCAATATCTTCGTCCGTTGGATTTGGATTGGCATCTAAAAGTGCTTCGGCAGCCATAATCATACCTGATTGACAATAGCCACATTGCGGTACTTGATGCTCAATCCATGCTTTTTGAATAGCAGATAATTGACCATTGGCAGCAACGCCTTCAATTGTTTTAATTTCTTTACCTACCGCCGCAGAAGCGGGCAAGGTACAAGTCCGAGTAGCGACTCCGTCAATTTGAACGGTACAAGCACCACAAGCAGAAACCCCACAACCGTATTTAGTCCCAGTCATGTTTAGCTCATCTCGAAGTACCCAAAGTAAAGGCATATTATCCTCTACATCAATATTTCGGATTTCTCCGTTTATTTTTAATTCCATGTTATAATTTTGAATGATTGAATGATGAATTTTGAATGGAAGCAATCAGTAAATCACTAAGCATTTCAAAACATTCTAATTATTAAAATTTTATTAGTTTATTTCTAATAGTAAATATAGTAAAAAAATACTAATCTGAGTTTAATGGAATAAATATTCTATTAAAAAGATGGTTGAATCATCTTTTTTTTAAGTTGAAAAGACTATTTATAGGAATCTATTGTAGATTTTATCAGGTAGTGAATAATTGCATAATGAGTGCATCTTCCTTTTCTCCATGAATCACTTCCAAATAATTTTCATTGGTATATTCGCCAATGATAGTTCGCCAAAATTGCTGGGCTTTATAATTTGTGGGATTTTGTCGTACTTCCCATTTACCTTTATATTTCTCAAATAATTGATTGACGGTTGCTTTCCCAATTCCTAATCTTCTATAGGTTGGTTTTATGTTGATATAGTGACCTGCATTTTTTATACACTTTTATCTTTACGTCAATTCGGGTAAATCTTCTTTTTTTATCAATAATTTAATACTTCTCGCTTTTCCTCTTACTTTAGAAATTAGATTTTTTCTTTCTAGGGTTTTCAGCATATCATTGACACTAGGAGGACTTGCTTCAAAGTACTTTTGAAAGTCTGCATGTGCAGGTGCTATTTTATTCAATTTTTGATAGTAATAAATGAATACCAAATATTGCCCTTGCTTTTTAGTATAGATTGGACTCATTTTTGAATTTTTTGATTTGGTTGCAAAACCTATTAAATAATAACCAAACAAATATACACTATCTATCATTTACCTAAAAAATAGTAGTAAATTAACTCAAAAAATTCTTAAACCTTTTCTAAGCTACAAATAATTTATACTTTGCCCCAATGGCACATAAATCACTCACAAAAGCAATTTCTAAAGAGTTACTAGCAGGCAATATTTGTTATGTCCATCGGGAGAACCGAAAAATCACGACTATTGTTGATTTGGAAGATGGGATGGAAAATACCCCTGAGCGACAAGCAAAATTAGAGAAGCTAGAGGAACGCATTACGAAATATTACAAAGTACCTAGAATGTCTCCAGCAGAGGAAATCCATATCATGCACGATTTTGTCAAAGAGGATTTAGTAGATAATAAAAAAGAATTAATAAATGCTTTAAAGCGGAAAAATCCGACTCGAAACTTCTTGAAAATTTTAGAACATCAAGAAGAATTAAACGAATATTGGGTGATTTTTAAGGCTAAGTGGTATCAAGAATGGGTTAGAGGCTATTTATTAGATATTTATAGATATTGATTTTGTTTGACAGCTAAATATTTACAGGACTTAACATACTAAGTTATAATGTGTATAAAACCTTGCAAGAGACTCATTTCTTTTCCCTTCAATAACTTCTTGAAAAGTAAAATCATCTTTCTTGCGAATTAAAAGATCAATTAGTTGATCATGAGACTTACGCCTTTTACGCTTTTGGCTGATTTCTAGCTTGTCAAAAACTTCTTTATTTATTTTCTCTGTATTTTGTTTAAAACTTAGTTTTTCTCTATCACAAAAAGACTTGTTAAAACCTGCTAAAAACCAACTTTCAATTGCATCAGTAACTATCCAAATTTTATTAATATCAGGCAATTTATAAGTTGTGGCAATTTGTTTTTTTCTTTCAAGAAAACATTTTTTTTCTTGATTAAAATCGAGATCTGCTAAAAATAGGTAGTCTTGTCTCATTTTTTCAAAAACTTGTATTTTTGGTAGTGCTATAAATGTAAGGCTACAATATTTTATAAACCCAATGTTTCTTATGGGGTTTACTTAGACATAGCCTTACAAATGTAACACTACCGTATTTTTTTATTCAACTTTGATGGAGTATACCCTTCGCTGTACTCGATATATTTCAATGTTCTGTATTGTTCTATTAAACATTTTTTATCTCGAATAAAGGCATCAATAAATTTTTTGTCGTCAGGTCCTTCCACAAAAAGAAATAAGATTTTTTTGCTCATTGGTTTTATTTAATTGTCTAATAAGTTTTGGATAAATAGCTCGTCTATACCTAATTCAGCTTCAAGAAAAGCCTTAACAATCTCTTTTTCAATTGGTT
>JBGCFJ010000511.1:0-4693 GCA_045106885.1 Saprospiraceae bacterium | reverse complement strand
CCTACTGCCTACTGCCTACTGCCTACTGCCTACTGCCTACTGCCTACTGCCTACTGCCTACTGCCTACTGCCTACTGCCTACTGCCTACTGCCTACTGCCACTGCCACTGCCCTACTGCACAATAATAGTATATTCCACCAAATTATCCGCAGCAGGTCCATCTCCGTCAGAATTACCCGCTCCTTCCTCATGCAAGTCCGTCGTAGCTGCTCTTAAAGTATAAGTTCCTGGTTCGCTAATAGAGATATTTTCAGCGGTAAAGGTAAATTCATTGGGGACATGTGCATGCCGATTTACTAAATTTTTCACCTGATTTCCAACAGCGTCTACTATTTCCACCTTTATATTATGGATAATATTCTCTTCACGCGCATAATCTACTTCAACATTAAAATTTTCACCAACTGCCATTGAAGTGTTATTCGCAGGCGTAATAATTTCTATATCTACTACATAGGCAGTATTCTCTCCAACTTCTCTGTCTTCACCACAACTTATCGCCAAACAAGCAACAGCAACTAAAGTCATTAATAATACAGGGAGTGATTTCCAATTTTTCATAATACAAATCTTTGGTTATTAAATATAATTTGAGAGTATTACAAATAAGTGGAATTTATATTTAAGTATAGTCTTTCAAGATTTATCAAATGGTTATATTGCTATATTGTTTTATTGTCGACTAGCAATATAGCACAACCATCAACCTACTTTAATTTCCACTAAAAGTAATAAACTTATATAATTTGATACTCCTGCAATCTTCTATTTCTAAAGGACAAGTTACAACTACTAACATTTAAAGGAGGAAATTATTTAGAGAATAGGTTGTAAATTATGTCATTTTCACTACAAGGGGTTGATAAATTATTTTTTTTATGTACATTTAGGGCACATCGACAAATACATCGTAATTATGACCAACTATAAAACTCAATTCCTACCCTACCCTTTTTCTTGCTTAATCATTTTGTGTGTCTTTGCTTCTGCTCTCTGGCAATGTACATCTTCTAATGAACCAGGAATCCTCTCTATTGAAAAAGATGCCCATATCGTCCTCTTAGGCAATAATCTTTGTTCAAGAATGATGAATTTTGGTCATTTTGAAACGGAAATGCATCTGCGCTACCCAGACAATCAGTTGTTTATTCGGAATATGTGTGATGGCGGAAATACCCCTGGTTTTAGACCTCATTCTGGTCGTTTTTCGCCGTGGGCTTTCCCTGGGGCAGAAAAATTCCAAACAGAATTAGCCAATTTCTCTAATAGTCAAGGACATTTTGAGACGCCCGACCAATGGCTCACCAAATTAGAGGCTGATATTATTTTAGCTTTTTTTGGTTATAATGAATCCTTCGAAGGTCCAGCAGGCGTCGCTAATTTTAAGGGAGAATTAAACGCATTTATTCAACATACTTCTATCCAAGAATATAATGGGGAATCAGCGCCTCAACTGGTCTTAGTTTCGCCCATTGCTTTTCAAAACTTATATGATAAGTATGATTTACCTGATGGGAAAAAAGAAAATGCCAATCTAGCTTTATATGCAGAAGCCATTAAGGAAATAGCCGCAAAGAATAATGTTCCTTATGTCGATGCTTTTGCCCCTTCTAAAAAATGGTTCGCAACAGGGGAACAATTAACAAATGATGGTTCGCAGTTAAATGATGCGGGGTATAAAAAACTAAGTAATTTATTAGCCGCAAAAGTGTTTGGTGGTAAGTTGAGCAAAAAACATGAAAAATTAGTGCAAGAAGCAGTTATGGAAAAGAATTGGTTTTGGCACGATGATTATAAAAGTCCAAACGGGGTACACGTTTTTGGTAGACGATACAATCCTTTTGGCCCCGATAATTACCCAGATGAAATTAAGAAAAAGGTGGAAATGACCGCTGTTAGGGACCAAGCAATTTGGCAAGCTGCCAAAGGTAAAAAAATGGATTTAGCAGCGGCTGATGCCAAAACGCATCCTTTAGCGCCTGTTCAAACCAACTACAAACCAGGCGATTATGGCAGAGGAGAAAATAAGTATTTATATGGTCAAGATGCTTTAGATAAACTCGAAACAGCGCCAGGTTATAAGGTTGAATTATTTGCAAGTGAAAAAGAATTTCCTGATTTGGCGAACCCCGTTCAAATGGCTTTTGATAATAAAGGTCGCCTTTGGGTAGCAGTGATGCCAACTTACCCACATTATAAACCTGGTGATGCAAAACCGAATGATAAATTAATCATTTTGGAAGATACGGATGGCGATTATAAAGCTGATAAACAAACGGTTTGGGCAGATAATTTGCATATTCCTGTTGGTTTTGAATTTGCTCCAGAAGGAGTTTATGTTTCTCAAGGAACGAACTTAAAATTATATACGGATACTGATGGAGATGATAAAGCGGATAAGGAAGAGATTATTATGAGTGGTTTTGATGACCATGATACCCACCATGTTATTTCTGCTTTTTGTGCGGACCCTTCGGGTGCTTTATACATGGGGGAAGGCGTGTTTTTGCATACGAATGTAGAAACTTCTTACGGTCCTGTTCGAGGGACAAATGGTGGATTTTATCGCTTTAGCCCACAACGTAGGCATCTAGAAAGAACGGCTCAATTATCTATTCCGAATCCTTGGGGCATTGCTTTTGATGACTGGGGGCAGAATATTTTTGCGGAAACTTCTGGCCCTGCTGTTAGATGGATGATGCCCGGTTCGGTGAAGCCTCGATATGGAAAAGCAACGCATAAATCTTTTGATTTAGTAGAGCAAGAACACAAGGTAAGACCGACCTCTGGTTTAGAATTTGTTTCTAGTAGCCATTTCCCAGATGATGTACAAGGGGATTTATTACTCAATAATGACATTGGCTTTTTGGGCATGAAACAACATCAAATCATTGATGATGGAACAGGCTATAAATTTAAGTTTAGACAAGATTTAATCCAAGGAAGTGACACCAATTTCCGACCAGTAGATATGGAATTTGCCCCTGATGGTTCGCTTTATTTTCTGGATTGGCACAATGTTTTAATTGGGCACATGCAGCATAATGCCCGTGACCCGCTTAGGGACCATGTTCACGGTCGGGTATATAGAATCACTTATCCATCTAGACCGCTAGTTGAACCAGCTAAAATAGTTGATGCGAGTATTGAAGAATTATTGGATAATTTAAAATTACCAGAATATCGAACTCGTTATCGAACTCGACGAGAGTTACGGGCTAGAAATGCAGATGAGGTGCTGTCTAAACTAGGTATTTGGATAGGAAAACTAGATACAAGTGATGCCAATTATGAACATCAATTATTAGAAGCGTTATGGGTGACTTGGGGCTTAAATAAAATTAATAAATATTTATTAAAAACCGTCTTAAAAGCTAAAGATTTCAGAGCAAGAACCGCAGCAGTAAAAGTCTTGCGATATGCTGGTCATCAAATTGATAATCAGGCTGATTTATTATTAGCCGCAGCTAAAGACCCGCATGGTCGAGTACGTTTGGAAGCATTGGTTGCTGCATCTTGGCTGGATAAAGCAAACGGTTTAAAAGTCGTGAATGAAGCAGGTAAACATGAATTAGATGAATGGATGGTACATGCGCACGAAACAGCCTTAGCCCATTTGAATGGAGAAAATGTCCAACCAAAGAATGAAGAAATTCGGACGCATTTAGAAGGTGCAGAACGAGATTTATTTGTCAAAGGAAAAGAATTATACGAGCGAGAAGCTTATTGTGGGACTTGTCACCAAGAGCATGGACAAGGTTTGGCAGCAGCAGGGTATCCGCCTTTAAAACAATCTAAATGGGTGCGAAAAGATGCAGACCGTTTGATAAAATTGACCTTAAAAGGTATTTATGGACCAATGACGGTGATGAATCGAGATTATCCAGGTACTGTTCCTATGACGCCTTTTGAAGGATTGATGAATGATGAAGAAATTGCAGCAGTCTTGACTTATGTCAGAAATACTTTTGATAATAAATCTGGTGCAATTACACCTGAGCAAGTAAAAACAGTGCGAACGGAAATAGCGGATAAGGAAGGGTTTTATATTGCGGCTGAACTATTAAAAGAACATCCTCATAAAGGGGCGAAAAAAGATGGAAAATTGGTTAATTAAATTGACCTATAACTGTAACAAAAAAGGTCTCTTGCTACTATTTTTTTGCGTAATTAACTGTAGTTTGGACATTCTTGTCCGATTATTTTCAGATATTTATTTTGCTTGGACAAAATATCGGTAGTGCTATAAATATAAGGCTATAATATTTTATAAACTCAATGTTTCTTATGGGGTTTACTTAGACATAGCCTTACAAATGTAGCACTACCAAAATATCCAAGCTAACATATTGAGGTATACCCAAAAGAATCATGTAGAAATAGTTTCTACATTTTTAGCACGTTGTAATTGAGCAATCATAGCATCAATTGCGTTTTTATCATCTTCATCTAGTTGATGGGCAACCTTAGACAAATCTTGAATTGTTTGTTTTATTTCTATGACTTGTGCTTTAATTTTTGCTTTAGAAAATTTCATAAATTGATATTTTGTTAGAGCATGTTTAAATTTCTAAAACGGAAAAATTGAAGATTTCATAAAGTGAGAATTAGTCAAGATATTTGTGGTTGGAAAAAAACATAAATATCATGACAATTGCAAAGCCCAAATTTAGGCGTACACGTTTCACCGAA
>JBGCFJ010000510.1:0-3616 GCA_045106885.1 Saprospiraceae bacterium | reverse complement strand
TTCGAGTTTTATATGCTGTTAAATTAATCTTATAAAACTGCCGTTAATTTGTTAAATTGTAGAATAGTTGAACCTTACTAGTATATATTTTCTAGGACACAGCGCATAGAAAGGTGTAGTTTTAACCTGTAAATATGGTGACGAAGCTACGCTCCTTTTAGGGAATTTTAACTACTTTAACTACAGACAGGGTCAGAGCTACGCTCTTTTAGGTTATTTTTAAGAGCATCGCTCTGATGCTGTCTGTAGAAATTAATCATTTTCGTTTTTTCTAAGGAGCGTAGCTTCGTCACGATTAAAGTATATCAGATTAAAGCCAAACCTACAAAGAAATAATTCATATTTCGTTGCACTTAGATATGCTAATTTTTTTGAGATTTGGCATAGCTAGATTATGTAATTTATGCCTATTTTATGCACTCGTAGGTGATTGAACAATGTTTTTATTAGCAATAACTAAAAGATAATACGATATGTTAGAAAGTTGGTTTAGCAGCAAGAGTCATAGAACCGAGCAATTAGAAAGAATAGCCAAAGAATTGGAGCTTTCCTTTGCTGCCAAAGATGAATTTGGACTAATTAATTTATTAAAGGATTTTAAATTATTTAGGCGAGGAGGAAGAAAGCGAATTACCAATATTTTAGGAGAAAAAGAGGAGTCGTTGGAGGGAGATTTTAGGGTTTTCGATTATAGATATACCATTAGCACTGGGAAATCTTCTCGAACCTTTCGACAAACGGTCTTTTTTGTACAATCCAAAAAATTAGGCTTGCCTGAATTTTATATGCAACCAGAGCATTTTTTTTATAAAATCGGTAATTATTTAGGCATAGAAGACATTGATTTTGAAGAATTTCCTCAGTTTTCTGACCAATATTGGTTAAAAGGAAAAGATGAAGCGGCTGTTAGACGGAGTATGAATGCCGAAATATTACACTTTTTTACAATTGAAAAATATTGGAGCTTAGAAGGGCTGAATTATTTCCTTATTTTCTACAGTAAAAATAAGGTGTTGCATGGCGACCAAGTAAAAATGTTGTACCACAAAGGAAAACAAATCGTAGAAATGTTTTCAGAGAAATAGATTAAAAAAACAAAATAATAGGATGAAATTTTTTCAGGGAAATATATTTAAACTATTTAAAATTAATAGGGTAGAAAGTTGGTTGCTACCAGGTTCTTATCGAGTCATTCAATTGGAAAAAATAGCTAAAAAGACGTCCTTTTCATTTACCCCAAAAGATGAATTTGGCATACTTAATTTATTGAAAGATTTTCGACTATTTCAACTAGGAGGAGCAAAAAGTATTGTGAATATCCTAAGAGATAATGCCGCCTTGGACGAATCAGATTTTCAGGTTTTTGATTATCAATATACCATTTCTGATGGAGAAAATGCGTTGAATTATCCACAAACGGTCTTCTTTGCACAATCGAAAAAACTAGCCTTGCCGCCATTTTCTATTCGACCACCGCATTTTTTTAATCATACCGCAAACTATCTAAACTTTGGCGACATTAATGAGGAAGCGTCTCCCTTGTTTTCTGACCAATTTATGGGAGGAGGAGAAACAAGAAGGCAACTTCATAAAAATTTGAGTGCTGAAATGCTACATTTTTTTACTACAGAGAAAGATTGGAATGTAGAAGGATTCAACTACTATATGATTTTTTACAAAAAAAATAAAGTTTTACCAACCACAGAAATCCTAGATTTTTTGGAGAAAGGGAAACAGTTAGTGGAGATGTTTTCAAGAACAAAACGACCGTAATTTGGGCATTTATTTCCAAGTAATCCCACAATAAAATCTTTTATTTGGACGAGTATAGCTTATTTTTGCCACGGAGGAACAGAGTAAACGGAGGACACAGCGTTCTTTTTACGAGTATAGTTTAAGTTGTTAAAATATAGTCGTTAGCTTAAATTAAATTTTTCCTTGGAAATGAATTTTTAGGCTCTAGATGATTTCATTTGGTATAAAAAGTATAGGTGAACTTCAGTTCACCGAAAATTACAGGGAACTGAAGTTCCCTTATACTATCTGACCAAAACCTGTCCTCAGTTTACCCCGAATTTCGGGGATTTATCGGGATGAAATCACTTAGTGCCAATTTCCAAGCTACACAAAAAAAAAAATAATGAGTGCAAGTGCAGAAATGCCCTATTTCATCAAGCCATCCATCAATATGGATACCGTTGCTAAAAAAGCAGCTTACGAACAAGCCATACTTGAAATTGACGCTACTTTAGCAGGAGAAACCAATGCGATATTAAAAATGGTGTCGATTAATTGTCTATTAAAAACGCACCTCACTTACTATTATTGGGTAGGTTTTTATCTAGTAAGTGGAGCACGAAAATTATCTGTCGGTCCTTACCAAGGCACAATGGGTTGTTTACACATAGATTTTTCCAAAGGGGTTTGTGGAAGAGCCGCAAGAGAAGAAAAAACACAAATCGTAGCGGATTGCCACGCCTTAGACCAAGGAACGGCACATATTGCTTGCGACCCTAATTCCCAATCAGAAATAGTACTACCCGTCTTTAATGAAAAACAGGAATTAATAGCCGTTTTTGATGTGGATAGTTCTTTGAAGGAATCTTTTGATGAAGTGGATAAGGTTTATTTGGAAAGGATATTAGCAACACATTTTAGTTAGTCAGTAGTACATTAGTCAATAGTAGCGCCCCACCAATGACTAATGTACTAGTGACCAATGACTAATTACTCTCCGCAGGCTCAGGATTCATCACAATCCGAATAAAATTATCTTTATCGTAATGCTTTTTAATCGTCTCTTGAATATCTGCTGGGGTAATAGATTCTATAATCGCTTGATAGTTGTCTAGGCTAAAATTATCAAAAGAATTCCAACCCTGCTGATAGACACCTTGAATATTGCCCATCCACCAGCCATTTTCCTTTAGGCTTTTAGTTCGACCTTGAATACGGGTTTCCTTGACCTTATCCAAATCACTTGCTTGCACGCCCTCTTTTTGAATAGTTTCAATATCATTAAGACCCGTTTTAATCAATTCTTCCACTTTATCAGGTTCACTATTAAAAGAAATATTGATGACATATTTGGACTGCGGTTCTTTAAAAACACTGCCTTGTACACCGACGCCATAAACACCACCCTTATCTTCACGCATAGATTCCCGCATTTTAATGCGCAATAATTCAGTAGCCATATAAAATTTATAAACTTCTTTTGGGGTCCAACCACTATAATCGCCATGATAAGTCATATCAATTTGAGATTTAGGTGCTGCACCTCTGGTCAAATCTTTGATAATAACACCATCTTTTAAATTGAGGTCTAAATCTTTCCAGTTTTCTTGCCGATTAATACTCGGTAAATTACCCAAATATTTAGCCGTCATGTCCTTCATGGCTTCTACCTCAAAATTACCAACAAAAAAGAAAGTGAAATCACTAGCATCCGCAAAACGATCTTTATAGACTTCCATGACTTTGTCTAAAGTGATTTTATCTAAGGTGGCTTCGGTTGGGAAACTCAATCGAGGATGTTCGCCATATTTAAGCTTAGTAGCTTGGTCTAGGAACTAATATTGTGGATTGGAAAAAATATTTTTATAAACAGATTTTT
>JBGCFJ010000051.1:0-13978 GCA_045106885.1 Saprospiraceae bacterium | reverse complement strand
GGAAATAGTTACTTCGGCAACTTATCGGCAGGCCAGTAAGGTTACGCCAATGCTTTTAGAAAAAGACCCTTATAATCAATTATTATCCAGAGGACCAAGATTTCGTTTGAGCGCCGAACAAATTAGGGACCAAGCTTTGATGATTAGTGGGTTATTAAATCCTAAAATGTATGGCAAACCAGTGATGCCCCATCAACCAGATGGCGTTTGGAATACCCCTTATAATAGTGCTAAGTGGGTATTAAGTGAAGGCGATGAAAAATATCGTCGGTCTATTTATACTTATATGAAGCGGTCCGCTCCTTTTACAGCCATGGAAACTTTTGATGTAGGAACTAGAGATATTTGTTCTGCTCGTCGGATTCGTACCAATACCCCTCTGCAAGCATTGGTTACTTTGAATGATGAAGGATTTACGGAAGCGGCTAAACATTTTGCTATTCGTTTGAAAAAGGAGATTGAAGGTGATGCGACTAAACAAATTCAGAAAGGGTATCAATTAGCTGTAGGTAAAGCCATTGACAAAGAGAAATTGACTATTTTAGAAAATTTATATGTCACTTCTTTAACCCATTTTCAAAAGAATCCAGTAGCGGCAAAAACGATGACGGAAGGATTAGAAATTGAAGAAGCCGTAGCGTCCATTGCTGCTTTGACTATAGTGACCAATGCAATAATGAATTTAGATGAATTTATGATGAAGTAATAGAGGTGTCGGGTGTTAGATATCGGGTGTCGGGTTAGACGCACCCGAAACCTAGTACCTGATACCCGAAACCAATAAATAATGAGTCAAAAAAGCCATCAATTACCCAAAGAAGTACTAGCTAAACAGGCACAATTAAATACGCGTCGATTATTTCTAAAACAATGTGGTTTAGGCGTCGCAAGTATGGCGATTGGGTCAATTTTAGGTGGTTGTGGTGGAACGACTACTCCTAATACTTCAAATATACTTACAACTCAATTACAAAACATCACCAATAATTTACCGCATTTTGCACCGAAGGCAAAATCAGTTATTTTTTTGCACATGGCAGGTGCGCCTTCCCAATTAGAATTATTTGATTACAAACCTGCTTTAGCAAAATTGCATGGACAACAATGCCCTGAATCCTTAATTGCAGGTAAGAAATTTGCTTTTATTCGAGGAACGCCAACTATGTTAGGCCCGCAAGCGAATTTCCAGCAACGAGGACAATCTGGTGCTTGGGTGTCTGATTTATTGCCCCATTTAGCGGAAGTAGCGGATGAAGTTAGTTTTTTAAAAGCCATTCACACCGACCAATTTAATCATGCGCCAGCGCAATTATTAATGCACACGGGCGGCGCTCGTTTGGGTAGACCAAGTATGGGTAGTTGGGTAACTTATGGTTTGGGTTCTGAAAATGAAAATTTACCAGGATTTATGGTTTTGACTTCTGGTGGCTATAATCCAGATGCAGGGAAACAAGTTTGGGGAAGCGGTTTTTTACCATCTGTTTACCAAGGTGTACAATGCAGAACGAAGGGCGACCCTGTGCTTTATTTAAGTGACCCCAAAGGAATGAATCGAGATGTGCGCAGGGCTTCGATTGATGCGATTAATAAAGTCAATCAACTTACCCATCAAGAATTTCAAGACCCTGAAACTTTAGCTAGAATAGCACAATACGAAATGGCTTTTCGGATGCAAATTGCAGTGCCAGAAGTCATGAATATTAAAGATGAACCAGCCTATATTCATCAAATGTATGGAACGGAAATTGGTAAAGCTTCTTTTGCCAATAATGTTTTATTAGCTAGAAAGTTGGTGGAAAAAGGCGTTCGATTTGTACAATTATTTGATTGGGGTTGGGATACGCATGGCGTCTCTAGTGACACTGCTTTGGACATTGGCTTAGTGGACAAATGTAGAGAGACCGATAAACCTGTAGCAGCCTTATTAAAAGATTTAAAACAAAGAGGTTTATTAGAAGAAACTTTAGTCGTTTGGGCAGGAGAATTTGGTCGAACACCCATGCAAGAAAATAGAAATGGAGTAGGGCAGTCTTATATGGGAAGAGACCATCACACCGATGCTTTTACGATTTGGATGGCAGGCGGTGGTATTAAAAAAGGATATACACATGGCGCAACGGATGAACTAGGCTATCACGCCGTAAGTGGGTCGCAATCCATTTTTGATGTACAGGCCACGATTTTACATCAATTGGGTTTTGACCATGAACAATTTACTTATCAATTTCAGGGGCGGCCTTTTCGGTTGACAGATGTGGCGGGAGAGGTTATTCGGGAGGTGATTGGGTAACACAGCTCTGTGAGCTGTGAAAATAACAAGGAAATAATTCCTGTTTCAAGTCCCTATTTCACAGCTCACAGAGCTGTGTCACTTAATGCGAATCCCGAGTCACTTCACTCCCCGATTTTCCCTTCAAAAACTTTAAATCTCCCCCTAAATGCGCCTCTTCGACTTCTCGAATATACATTTGCACATAGCCTCGATTATAACCTAAATCTTCGGGTTGCCAATCTTTCCGACGTATTGCTAATTCCTCATCTGATACCAGTAAATTTAAAGAACGATTCGGCACATCGACTTCTATTATATCTCCATTTTGGACAAGGGCTAAATTCCCGCCCGCAGCCGATTCAGGGGAAACGTGTAAAAAAACAGTTCCATAAGCCGTTCCACTCATTCTGCCATCAGAAATGCGCACCATATCGGTGACGCCTTGCGCTAATAATTTTTTAGGCACTGCCATATTCCCTACTTCAGGCATACCGGGATACCCTTTTAAACCAACATTTTTTAAAACCAAAACATCTGTTGGGTCAGCTTCTAAATTAGGGTCATTAATTCGAGCGTGGTAATCTTCAATATTTTCAAAAACTAAGGCTTTTCCTTTGTGTACCATCAATTCGGCAGTGGCAGCCGAAGGTTTAATAATTGCTCCGTTTTGACATAGATTGCCATAAACGACCGCAATGCCAGAAGCTTCTTGAAAAGGATTTTTCCTATCGGCAATAATTTCTGAATTATAACACTCCGCATCTTTACAATTTTCACTAATTGATTTTCCATTTACCGTTAAGGCATCGCTATGTAATTCTGTATCTAATGCTTTGATAACGACAGGTAAGCCACCCGCATAATAGAAATCCTCCATAAAATAATCACCCGAAGGTTGGAGATTGGCTAATAAGGGGATTTGACTACCTAGTTTATCAAAATCAGCTAAATTTAAATCAATCCCAATTCGCCCTGCAATCGCTAATAAATGCACCACAAAATTAGTAGAACCACCAATAGCAGCATTTAGCATAATGGCATTTTCAAAGGCTTCTCTTGTCAAGATTTCATCAATCGTCATGTCTTCTCGAACCATATCCACAATTCGACGACCACTTAATTGAGCAATCACTTTTCTGCGAGAATCAGCTGCTGGAATTGCTGCATTTTCGGGCAGACAAAGCCCCAATGATTCTACCATACAAGCCATTGTTGAAGCTGTGCCCATCACGGCACAATGCCCGTTACTACGTGCCATACAACCTGCTGCTAAGCGAAATTCTACATCACTTAATTCGCCTTTTCGATTGGCTTCACTCCAACGCCAAACATCACTAGTCGCTACATTTTTTCCTCTAAATTTCCCTGTTAACATTGGTCCACCAGAAACGACAATCGTAGGTAAGCCAACACTCGCAGCCCCCATAATCGTGGCAGGTGTCGTTTTATCACATCCACATAAAAGGACGACTCCATCTAGCGGGTTGGCTCGAATGGATTCTTCGGTATCCATGCTCATCAAATTGCGATAAAGCATGGCGGTTGGTTTGATGAGGGTTTCCCCCAAGCACATTACGGTAAACTCTACAGGAAAACCACCCGCTTCCAAAATTCCTTTTTTGACCGACTCTGCCAATTCTCTAAAATGCGCATTACACGGCGTTAGTTCCGACCAAGTATTACAGATGCCAATGACTGGTTTGCCTTGAAAGGCATCATCGGGAATCCCTTGGTTTTTCATCCATGCTCGATAGATGAAACCATCTTTTCCTTTTTTGCCGAACCAGTTTTGAGAGCGGAGTTTTTTCATGATATTTTGATTGATTTTCTACTATTTAGTCATTTAAGTAACGAGTAAAGAATAACTTAGTCTTTTCCTAGCTATTATTTTGCGCAATAACTTCGTTATTTTTCTCAGCTATAGCTGGGCTATGCCCTCAAAAAATGCCTCGTTCTTGCACAAAATAATTAGCTCTAAACGACCAACTTATTTTTTGCTCGTTACTAAGTGCATGTAGTTATAATGTCTAAAAACTTAAATGGTAAAATAAATTAAGTTGTAGTTAAAATCTTAGGTAATTTCGCTTGCCAATTCACCACTTCCTCCATCTGCCCAGCTAATTGAAACAAAGTCGCTTCATCTCCAAACTTAGTTACCACTTGTACACCAATAGGCAAGCCTTCCTCATTCCAATAAACAGGTACAGAAGCTGCTGGCTGTCCAGAAATATTAAAAATAGCCGTCATTGGAGAAAATTTCCCTGCTGTCACCAATGGAGCAGTAGGATTAGCTTCTTCCTGATTAAAACTACCCAAATCTACTGGTGGCATGCCCAAACTTGGGCTTATCCAAACATCTATGTCTGCAAAAAAACGTAGGACGCTTTTAGCAATTTGATGCATTCTCATGCGCGCCAATTCATAATCTGACCCTGATACCTTTTGCCCTTGTTCGTAAAGCGCATAAGACAAAGGCTCGACTAATTCTTTGGGTGGCGGAGTACGGGTCATTTTATGGTAAGCAGCTAAAGGACTTGCCGCACAAACTGCCCAAATTACGCCAAAAGCTTCGCCTAATTGTTTTCCTGTAAAAGGAAGTTTCATCGGCATCTCTATTACTTCATGCCCGAAAGAACGAGCTAATTCTACTGCTTTTAAAGTTGCGGTTACACAATCTTCATGAACAGGTTTTCCACTTGCTTGGGTCGTACTATATCCTATTTTTAATTTCCGAACGGGTTGTTTTAAAACTTCGGCATAAGGTATTTTTTGATGAGGGGCGTAATAAAAAGCAGAAGGGTCAGGTTGTCCAGTAATATCTAAAACAGCGGCGGAATCTCTGACAGAATGGGTTAAGACATGTTCTTCTACTAGACCACTTACCAATGAACTTAAAGGGCCTAAAGGATTACGGCCTCTAGTTGGTTTTAATCCAAATAAACCACAACAAGAAGCTGGTATTCGAATGGACCCACCGCCATCATTTCCATGCGCTAAAGCGACCATTCTTGCGGCTACTGCCGAGGCAGTTCCACCACTTGACCCACCAGGTGTTTTAGTTATATCCCAAGGATTATGCGTTGCGCCAAAAGCAGTCGGTTCTGTGGTTGGCAAAATACCAAATTCTGGCATATTCGTTTTTCCAATAATAATAAACCCAGCTTTTTTATAGCGTTTGACTAATTCACTATCATATTTGGAAATATTATTTTTGAACAAGGCAGAACCAGTTGAAAGCGGTACGCCTTTATACGCAGCAATCCCATCTTTTAACATCATTGGAACACCTGCAAAAGGTGTATCAAGCGTTGCTTTTTTGGCCAAATCTCTTGCCTGCTCAAACATTGGTGTAATCACCGCATTTAAGGTAGGATTTAATTTTTCCACTGCAGCGATGGATAAATCTACCAATTCTATAGGAGTAATTTCTCCTTTTTTGATTAATTCAGCTTGTGCAGTTGCGTCTAATTTTAGGATAGGATTCATATTTGGTGGTTCGTTATATTTGTTAGAATATAGGACTTCATTTTCCACCAAGCAGAACTTGGCGCTACAAATTATTTAAAAACAAATTTAATCAAATAAATAGGTTTTTAAAATTTTAAGTAACTTTCCTGCTTTATTATTTTAAATCAAAAAATCATCCTTATACATGGCAGTTTCTCTTTCTAAAAAAACAAAAATCGGGTTTATTGGTACAGGCGTAATGGGCGTATCTATGTGTGGGCGCATGATGGCAGAAGGTTATGCTATGACCATTTATAACCGAACTAAATCTAAAGCTGAATCACTCATCGCAAAAGGCGCTACTTGGGCAAATTCTCCTGCCGAGGTTGCGGTGGCATCGGATATTATTTTTACCATCGTTGGTTATCCACAAGACGTGGAAGCAGTTTATTTTGGCGAAAATGGCATTTTTTCGACGGCCAAAACTGGAAGTATTTTGATTGATATGACGACCACTAAACCTAGTTTGGCAGAACGTATATACGTCATAGCAAAAACCAAAGGTATTTCCACCATTGATGCTCCTGTTTCAGGCGGAGATGTAGGCGCTAAAAATGGTACTTTATCTATAATGGTCGGCGGCGACAAAAAAACTGTTAAAACCATTATGCCACTATTTGAAATCATGGGAAAGAATATTATTTATGAAGGCAAAGCAGGAGCGGGGCAACATACTAAAATGTGTAATCAGATTACCATTGCAGGGACAATGATAGGGGTTTGCGAAAGTTTGTTATATGCCCATAAAGCAGGATTAGATTTGGAAGTAATGCTACAGGCTATTAGTGGTGGTGCAGCAAGCTGTTGGACGCTACATAACTTAGCACCAAGAATTGTGCAACGTAATTTTGACCCAGGTTTTTATGTCGAACATTTTATTAAAGATATGGAAATAGCTTTAGATGAAGCTCGATTAATGGACTTATCTTTGCCAGGGTTATCTTTGGTTCATCAATTATATAAAGGTGTGCAAGCGCAAGGAAATGGACGATTGGGGACACAGGCTTTAACTTTGGCTTTGGAACAACTTTCTGGAATAAAAAAAAAAAAAAATGGCTTTAGAACTAATACCATCATCTTTTAGATGTGACTGCGGTCACGAATCTCATTTCTTTGAAAATACCGTAAATGAGATAAAAAAAAATAAGTAAACGAAAAAGAGCAACATTAGGGGATGACGATGACCATTCTATTTTTTTTTTATAAAGGAGAACCAATTGAGGTGACTTGCCCGAAACTTGGTACATGTAAAATTGATGGATGGGAATAATTAATTTTTAACACATTATCTATATTAGATTTAAGTTGTTACGATAAATTCGGCTACCCGTCTAAGATTGGACATTTTGGACAACAGCGAATCTATATTCGTTGCTCCAAGCGTCGGGAAATATAGATTTTCCGTTGTCTGTCCTAAACTTGAGTGTTCAACTTTAGACGGGTAGCCATAAATGCAATGTGATTTATTTTGACGCTGATTTCGCTGGTTTTTATGATTTTAATTTAGAAATACTCTGGAAAATCATAAAATAGTTGGTTTTATAAATTTTGATTATCTATCAATTCAGTTAAAAATCATAGCATTATCTTATTAATCAGCGAAATCAGCGTCAAAAAAATATGGATACATTTAATCTTAAGTGACGAGGTAGAAATAAAGTGTGCCATATTACGCAGTTATTTTTTCTTCTAAGGGCGCTTAAAAAACCGCATATAGCCAAGCTACATAAGGCTTTTTTAAGGGTTCTTAGAAGGAAATAAGAACAATGCCTGCCCCCGATTCATCGGGGTAATATGGCTCAATTTATTCCTGCGTCGTCACTAAATACCAAATTATTATGACTAAGTCTGAAATAATCCAAGTATTAATCAAGATACATAAAAAGTATTCTGGAGAACGACGTTCTAATGAAGATTCTCAAATGTGTACTTTATGGTCAACATCTAATCCGCCAGATATTTTAGAGCATACTCCTCCTTTTGATGAATTGGCGGAAACTTTTAATTTTTATTTTAGCGAAGAAGAGGCTGTTGAATTTTATGACATGGAGATTATAGACGCAGCCACTTATATTTTTAATCTATTACAAAACGAAACAGATGAAAAAATTTGAAACGATTATACTAACCAAAGCAGCTAATATTGCGACCATTACTTTTAACCGACCTAATTCTGCTAATGGTATTAATCCTACCTTAGCCAGAGAATTTGCGGAAGCAGCTTTGGATTGTGATAAAGATGAGGCTATTCGCTGCGTTATTTTAAATGCGAATGGTAAAATGTTTTGTGCGGGTGGTGATTTAAAAGCAGTTGGAGGTGACCCATCTAAAGCGGCCGCTAAAATTAAAAGCATGGCGGATAATCTTCATCGTGCTACTTCTTCTTTGGCACGTATGGAAAAGCCGTTTATTATAGCGGTTAATGGTATGGCGGCAGGCGCTGGTTTTAGTATTGCGATTACAGGTGATTTTGTCATTGCTGCCGAATCTGCCAAATTTACCATGGCTTATACAGCGGCTGGATTAAGCCCTGATGGTAGTTCTACTTATTATTTACCTCGATTGGTAGGTATGCGAAAAGCCATGGATTTGATGATTACCAATCGACGTTTAACGGCTCAAGAAGCAGAAACTTGGGGTTTAATCAATCAAGTTGTTCCTGATGGAGAATTGCAGGATACGGCTATGGCTTTAGCAAAGAAGTTAGCTAATGGGCCAACGGATGCTTTTGGGGTGGTTAAAAAATTATTGCTTTGTAGCTTTGATAATAGTCTAGAAACACAAATGGAATTGGAAGGACGAGCTATTTCTGAACGAGCTGGTGCTGCGAATGGGCAGGAAGGCGTACAAGCGTTTTTAGAAAAACGAAAACCTAGATTTTCTTAGATGAAGTATATATCAGATTTTCAAAATCTGGCATAGCTAAACATTATAACAAATATTCAATAACCCGTTCTTCAAAATTAAAATGGCTGAGTTCTGCCAAACCTAATTCGTCAACTGCTAATTGAACTAATGCTTTTTCTGTTAAGTTAGTTATTCCTTTTTTGTTGGCATAAAAATGTCCTGCGGCGAGTATGGCCTCTAAAGGAATTAATCCTATCAATTCAGAGCCTGTTACGATGGTGCCATATTTTTTAGCGGCTGCTTTACAAGCTTCAAAGGCTTCATGAATTCCTGTAATTTTAAAATTGGTCAAATTCATAGAAACTTGTGCTTTGCCGTATTCTTCAATGTACCAACCGATTGCTTTTAAGGATTTACATTGACCAGGAATCCTTGTTTTTTCTCCACTTGCTGTTTTAATAATTTTTCCACTTTCTCTAATGTCTCTAGCTATTTTTGTAGCAATGTCTACTGAATCGGTAGCCAAGTTAGCATTATAGGCAATTAAAAAATCTCTTACTCCTAAAACAGTTGCTCCTGTTTTGGCATTAAAGGCTTGACCAAAATCTGGTTGCCATTCGGGTAATTTCATTTTCATAACTAAACCTTCATATTCCCCAGAACGAATAGTTGCTAAATTTTTTCTTTGAATTGTTTTTGCAGAATGCTCATATAGATAAATAGGAATATTCAATTCTTTGGCAACTCTTTTTCCTAATTGGTTTGCGTATTCTATTACTTCCTCCATCGTAATATTAGCAATAGGTACTAAAGGGCAAACATCGGTAGCGCCAATTCTAGGATGTTCTCCCTTTTGAATTTGCATATCAATTAATTCCCCTGCTATTTTCATTGCTTGAAAGGCGGCTTCAATTACTTGTTGGGGTGGACCAGCGAAAGTAAAGACCGTTCGATTGGCTGCTTCTCCACGGTCTATATGTAATAATTTGACCTCACTAATCTTTTTAATTGCTGAAGCAATTGCGGTCAAGGTGTTAGTGTTTTTTCCTTCACTAAAATTTGGAACACATTCAATAATTTGTTTTTTATGCATAGAATTGACCCTCAACTGTTTAGGTTCTCACCGAATAATATTTCTTGAAATTAAATTATATTTTATAAAAACATATATAATTTGGCACTCATTTTGAAATAGAGCTTAGTATATTTTTAATATAGATTACGAGAAAAAATTACTGTTGATTACTATCCAATAAATTACCGTTCTTCTCTGAATTATCGCCTTTTATCAGGAAAATTGATATTATTTTTCCACTCAAAAAAGAAAATATTTTATCGCTAAATTTTTTACTAAGCTTTAGTAAAAGCGTTAGCCTATTGGCAAATTTTATACTTCAGTTTTACTATTAACATAAACATACAGAGAAAAACTACATGACTTAAATCTCGGGGTGTAAGGTACCTCGAGATTTTTTTTTGCCTATTCTCAATTATTAGGATTCTCTTCCTCAATCTCTCTATCAAACCCCAATGCTTTTCTCATTTTATGATAAATGGCAGTATTTTCATAAATGCCACTAAATAATTCCGAACCTGGTCCATAGGCAAAAACGGGTACCATTGTTCCAGTATGATAACTATTGGTAAAAGCACCTCTAATGGAATCCATGCTTGATTTAGGATTGATGGCAAATCCGCCTGTTTCATGGTCCGCTGTTACAATTACTAAGGTTTCTTTGTCTTTTTTAGCAAATGCTAACATCTTTCCAATCGCTTTGTCAAAATCTTTCACTTCTGAGATGATATATTTAGTATCATTTGCATGCCCTCCCCAATCAATTTGAGAGCCTTCAATCATTAGAAAAAAACCTTGTTTTTTAAAACGATTTAAAAAGTTAGCGGAAATAATGCTTGCTTGAGGTAAATAATCTCTACCCATTGCTTCTGGAATCGGAGAATCATTAGCTGTAAAATAGGCTAGTTTTTTAACGGTTGATAATTTAATTTCGCTTAAATCTTCTTTGGTTATGCTAGAAACAGTAAATCCTTTTTTTATTAATTTGGGGAGTAAGCTTTGCTCATTTTTCCGTTGTTCATTAAAATATTTATAACCACCGCCAATAAATAAATCTATATCCGTCTTTAGAAAATCAGCTGCTATATATTCATACATACTTCTCATTGGCTGATGAGAAATAAACGCTGCAGGAGTAGCATGCACAATAGTAGACGTTGCAACTAATCCTGTCTTTAGACCTTTCAGTGAAGCTTCTTCTAAAATTGATTGGACTGGAACGGTATCTTTATTGACACCAATTGCCGCATTATAGGTTTTTACGCCACAAGCAATAGCAGTTGCACTTGCCGCTGAATCGGTAATCAAATTATTATAGGAATAGGTTTTTTGTAGTCCTACAATTGGAAATTTTTCTAAATTCAAGGTATTGCCATTAGCGTACATACCTGCCGTAATTTGCCCTAAACCCATGCCATCTCCAATCATTAAGATGATATTTTTGGCGAGTACTTGGTTTGGTTCGGCTTGAAAGTTGGAAACTATTTGTTGGTTAGGGGTGCCACAAGCAAATAATATCACCACGATACATAAAGCTGCTATCCTATTTTGCATGCTAACTATTTCTTTTTGAACAATTTTTGATTTTCAATTCGAAATTTTCAATTTTCAAAAATTGAAAATTAATTTTGTCCAAAGGTAGCAACTACTTAATTAACATATATCTTTTTCCAGGTAAGGATTTGATAACGCCTTTAAATTCCATCGTTAATAGAAAGGCGGCGACTTCATTCGGGGAAAATTTTGAAGCTAGGGTTAATTGGTCAATTTCTATTTCTACAGACTTTGTCATTAAATCGGCAAGAGCTTGTTCTTCTGTCGTTAGTGGAATTATTATTTTTTCTGGACTATCTTCCTCCGATTCTTCCCAACGCATAATATAACCAATATCTGCTGCACTTTCAATTAAAGCGGCTCGGTGGGTTTTAATCAAATGATTGGCACCTTCTGAATGAACATCTTTGATATTCCCAGGAATCGCAAATACGTCTTTGCTGTATTCATTGCCATATTGAGCAGTTATCATAGACCCTCCTTTTTTACCAGTTTCCACGACGACTAGGGCATCACACATGCCTGCGACGATACGATTTCGCATCGGAAAATGACCTGCTTCTGGTTTTGAATTGCTGGTAAATTCGGTTAGTAACCCACCTTGATTTAACATCTTTTCGGCAATTTTTCGATGCTGTGCTGGATAGATTTGATTCAATCCATGTCCTAATACGCCTACTGTTTCTATTCCTAAATCCAAGCTTTTTTTATGAGCTACAGCATCAATTCCATACGCCAAACCACTAACGATTAAAACATTATAAGCTTTTAGGTCAGCTACCAATTCTTCACAAAGTAAACTACTAACATCAGAAGGTTTCCGAGTACCAACTACCGCTACTATTCTTGGATGATTTAAATCGGCAGTTCCTTTATAATAAAGCATTACAGGAGCATCGTCTAAGGGCTTGAGTCTTTGAGGGTAAGCTTTGTCTAAGAAAAAGAGGGGCGTGATACTTTTTTTAGCAATAAATTCTAATTCTTTTTCTGCTATGTTAAAATATTCTTTCTTTAATAAAGTAATAGCCGTCTTTTCCCCTATACCAGGGATTTTCATCAATGCCTTTTTGCTTGTTTTGAAAACAGCATCGACGCCTCCGCAGTAACTAATAAGATTGCGAGCAGTTATTGGGCCAACCTTTGGAATTTTGGTAATGGCAATTCTGTTTAACCAGTTCGTCATTTGATTTTGTCGCTAAATTGTTTAGAAGTGTGTAGTTTTTTTAGTGAGGGGCATTGGACATAGAAGATAATGAATCTCCTTTGCCTTAAATTTAATGCGCTCTACTAAATATTTTGAAGAGAATAAAGCGTAAAAATGAGCCTGATTTTTAACTAATTCTTAGCATTCGCTTTCTTCTCTCCTGCAATTTATAGATTTATTTTCTTTTGATTCGGATTAAACATTATATTTTTGGGAAAGAATTGTTTTTATAGCTACCTTTTTTTGAAAGAATAGTAACTGAAACAGCAAATTAAGAACTCCATAAATTACCTTTTACTATGAGCAAAAAAGCAACAAACTCCAAAAAGAAACAAGATGATGGAGGTGTATTACCAAAGATAGAATTACTATTTATTTTCATTTTCTTTTTGGTATTTATTACTTGGGCAATGTCCAAATGTGGTTCTGTACAAGAAGAGTATGCGCAGGATGCTAAACAAGATACTCCATCGACCGAACCAGTTAAAGTTCCTGAAAAAGAAAAAGTAACAGAGACAACATCCGTTGAGGCAACAAAAACAAAGCCATCTAAAACCGTGATTAAAGCACCAGTGAAAATCGAAAAAAGAACGGTGCTCTATGTTTTATTAGATGGCTTAAAATTGAGAAAAGGGCATCATCTTGATAGCTCGATTGTAAAAACTTTAAAGCTAAATGACGAAGTTTATTATTTAAATGAAACAACTGATTTTAAGCAAAAAATTAACCTAGGAGATAGAGTTGCTTTTGAACCTTGGGTAAAAGTGAGCGCCTATACAGGACATGAAGGCTGGGTGTATGGTGCTGGCGTTCATTATTTTAAGCCTAAAGCAGTCGTAGATACTTTGGGACAATAAACAGTTTTATAGATTTATCTTTAATCATTTTTACCTATCGACAGACAGGTGTATTTTATCGGTCGAAACGTCACATAAGTACCTAAGTAAAATTTAATTTTCAATTTCAAATTTTCAATTTTCAACCACCTTCGGCGGGAATTACAGTTGAATTTGAATTTAGGGTTGAAATTAAAAATTATCGGCATTTTAAAATATCGACAATTTGTTGGTTTTAAATTTTGTGTAAGCGCCTAAGTAAAATTTAATTTTCAATTTTCAATTTCAAATTTTCAATTTTCAACCACCTTCGGCGGGAATTTGAGGTTGAAGTTGAATTTGAGATTAACAATTATCAACATTTTAAAATATCGACAATTTGTTGGTTTTAAATTTTGTGTAAGCGCCTAAACATAATTATTCGACACCTTTATGACCAACTCTTTTTCTGCCATACTTCGTTAAAAAGACTCGCCGATGCTAAGGCATCGCCTACGTTTTTTGCCTCGTCTGACAAAAAAATAGCTACCGTCAAAAGTGACGAATAAATACATTTAAGTACTTAAGGGAACAGGAAAAATATAACCTACCAGTTCTGCGGCTTTATTTTGTCCTTCTACGGCGTTGGGAAAATACTCATTATGCTACGGCATAACTCCGTTTTTCCCGCCTTGTACAAGAAC
>JBGCFJ010000509.1:0-2812 GCA_045106885.1 Saprospiraceae bacterium | reverse complement strand
GAAGAGCAGCTGATAATTGACCCAATAACTTGGTCAAATAAATCAAGCGAAAACCGCCCACAATCAACACCGCAGTTACAAATAAAATAATGAGTATATTAATGAAGATGGCTAGATTCTTCTGATTAGCTACATTTAGTTTGGGAATCAGTAAATCTATGGCTAAGTGCATTTTTTGACCTGCTGCATAGGCAGCACCTAATAAGCCAATCCAAATTAACAAGAAACGAGCTAATTCTTCTGACCAATCTGCTTGACGTCCAAAAGCATAGCGAGTGAGCACGCCCCATAAAACATCTAAAGTCATTAGTACCATGAGCAGTACTAAAAAATAACCGAGGTATTTATCAATAATTGATTTCATAATATATGTTACTTAACGGCTTGTATGTCTTGAATAAGTTGGTACTTTTCGGGTTGGTCTTTATACGCATCGAAAAGCGATTTCGTCTTTTCTGAGAAAACCGTTTTATCTGGTCTAATAATTTCTACCCCAGCAGCCACTACCGCATCTAATGCTTCTTGCTCTGCTGCTTGCCATAGTTTTCGCTGATAAGTTTTAGCTTCATCTGCCGCTTCCTGCAACCATTCCTGTTCTTGCGAGGTGAGTCTGTTCCAAACCTCTGTGCCGATTACCAAAATATCAGGTACTGCAGTATGTTCGTTGATGGTGTAAAATTTGCAAACTTCATAGTGTCGAGACGTATAAAAACTTGGTGGATTATTTTCTGCGCCATCGACTACTCCTTGTTGTAATGCGGTATATAATTCTCCCCAAGAAATAGGCGTTGGTGCGCCTCCCAGCGAACGGACCAAATTCATGGCAGTCACACTCTCTTGCACTCTAATTTTTTTATTACTTAAATCTGCGGGTGTTCGAATGGGTTCTTTACTATAAAAAGAACGTTGCCCTGCATCAAAATAAGTCAATCCACGCAACCGATATTTTTCACTTTGCACCAATAGTTTTTTTCCAACTGCCCCATCTAACACTTTATAATTATGGGCTCGCCCTCTAAAAATATAAGGGAGGCTTAAAACTTGCATATTCGGTGCAAAATTTTCTAGAACAGCGGCGGATACTTTAGTGAGACCAAGGCTTCCAATCTGCAATAATTCTAAACACTGCCGTTCTGTTCCTAATTGTTGACTGGGATAGATTTCTACTTTCAACTTACCTCCTGATTTTTTATCGACTTGTGTTGCTAGGTATTCCATCCCTTTATGAACAGGATGTGTTACATCTAAGCCATGTGCCAATTTTAGGGAAGTCGTTTCAGACACCTCTGCACAACTGGTGAAAAACAACAGCGCAAGTATCCATAATTTAAAGCCGTATCTTAACATAAATTGGTTTTTCATTTTTTGACGCTTCGTAGTTATCCCTATAGGATTAATCATTACTTTTCAAACGTTGAATTAAATTTAGCGTATCTCCTATTCGTTGCTCTAATGTAAGAAAACTTTTATTCTTTAAAATATCTTTGCCAATCATTTTTGAGCCTATCCCAACACAGATTACTCCTGCATCGAACCAGCCTTTTAAGTTGTCTTCTGCTAAGGTTACGCCGCCTGTTGGCATAATGGAGGTCCAAGGTTGCGGTCCTTTGATGGCTTTGACAAAACCAGGTCCATACACACTACCGGGAAATAATTTGACAATATCACAACCCATTTCCTCTGCTTTTCCAATTTCGGTCAATGTACCACAGCCTGGCATGTAAGGGATTTTTCTTCGATTACAAACTTTGACAATATCCTCTCTAAAAGAGGCAGAGACAATAAAATTGGCCCCTAATTGCATATATAAACTAGCTGTTCCAGCATCTGCTACCGAACCTACGCCCAATATCATTTCAGGTAATTCCGCCGCACAATATTGATTTAATGCTTTAAAAACCTCGTGAGCAAAATCGCCTCTATTGGTAAATTCCAGCAATCTAGCGCCTCCATTATAACAAGCTTGAATCACCTTCTTACCAACCGCTATATCAGGATGATAAAATAAAGGCATCATACTTTGTGCAGCTACCGTTTGTAAAACAGTTATTTTAGAAAATCTAGCCATACTATATTTAATAATTTTGGTTCTTTGATAAATTCCATGAATCAGTCATTTCAATTCCAATTTTTTTTAAGCCACCTTTCTGCGAGCGGTTCACAAACAGTATTTGTTTATCCTTTCAGTCAGAAAAAAGATTAAAATAAAAAGGACCATGGAATTTGTCAAAGAACGATTTTTTTTCTAAAAAGAAGAGTGGTGACCGTAATCACCACTCTTTACCTAACCAAATAAAACCAAATTATTCTTGGTATAAAACTATTTTAAGACTTCTATCGAGCAACCCTTCCACTTGCATCTCCACTCATTAACTTCTCTACTTCTTCTACAGTTGCTAAATTAGCATCTCCGTAAATCGTATGCTTTAAGCAAGAGGCAGCTACCGCAAAATTCAAGGCATTTTGGTCATCGTTGGGGTAATTTAGAAGCCCATAAATCAAACCACCCATAAAACTATCTCCGCCCCCTACTCTATCAACAATATGAGTGATTTGATAAGTAGGTGCTTCATAGAGTGTTTTGCCATCCCATAGGACACCCGACCAAGAGTTATGGGAGGCACTTATCGAACCTCGCAAGGTGGTAATTACTTTTTTAGCTCTTGGAAACATCTTCATTAATTGCTTCAACACCGACAGATAAGCTTTGGCATCTACCGAATCGCCATGCGTCACATCGACTCCTTCAGGATGTAAGCCAAAATGTTTTTCGGCATCTTCTTCATTTCCTAAGATAATATCACATCCCTCT
>JBGCFJ010000508.1:0-11356 GCA_045106885.1 Saprospiraceae bacterium | reverse complement strand
CTGCAGCAATAACACTTGCGACAAAGCCTAACACTAAGGCAAATCTGCCTATCTGTCCAGGTAATAAATGTTCGCCTATATATTCCATTTCTTAGTGATAAGTTATTAGTGATGCGTTATGAATAGTATATTCACCTCATTTGGGGGCAAAGATAGACTAGATTAGAGAAACCCGTAAGGGATTGGTAGAAATATGATGTAGGAATGACGGAAATAGGTAAGAAAGGGAAATTGAAATGACAATTTCAATGGCAATAGCAATAGCCACAAACAAGAAAAGCCGCAAGTTGGGAGGAAACTTGCGGCTTTCTTGCCTTTTAAGTAATGAGGAAACTAACTACAAAAAAGATATATATTCTTTAGTTTTACTAGATCGCCTAAAATAAAAAACTCCAACGGAGACGATGCTCCGTTGGTAGTTGACTGCGATGCAATAAAGACTACTTTTGCCCAGGAATTAAAATGATATACTTCTTTTGAATAAGTACTATTAGTGGTTGTACTTAAAGCAAATCATTTTATAAAAACTATACTAAATAGGTTGATTTTTTCGAGTTGGTGATGAAGCAATACGACCAGCGGAGAGTAGTCGTGCTACTTCCGTCTGGATCTGTATTGAGTTTTGGTTGTTTCTTTTTTGACTCCTTGTGTTTGTCTAGTGATGTTAGTAACAAATTTTAATCGTTACTAACATCGTTCACTAGCTTTCAAATAGGAATTCGTAATGGTTTAATTCTTTTAAGGTGATTAACCTTCTTTTGGATAAGTTCTTTTAATGCGAGCGTTCAAAGTCATTTCTTCAGAAGCTAATGCTCCTTCTCTTCTTAATACTTGATTTAAATTGTCCCCTACTTGGGTTAACTGTGTTTGATAAGTGATACTGTTCATCGGTGTTTTTAAATTTAAACTATAAGTGGATTATAATAAACGGTGGACAGTATAAGATGCTCCAATTTTTATCGGAGGTGAATATTTTTACTGTCTCTACCTTATTTTAGAAATGAGTCATTAGTTGTCTAATTCCCATTTTATTTTTAAAATACTAATTTAATTAACTGCCAACTGTTTACTGCCGACTGCTAACTGGTTGTGTGTGTGTGTAGTTTCCCGCAATGTCAAAATCAAAACAAAAACAACGGTCTGACAAAGAAACAAGCTCTTTTATTTTGAATATTTAAGGATTTTGAAATTTAAATCCGAACTTTTTCGTGATTTTATTTCTCCTCTAAGAGGATTTGAGTTTCTTAGCCAGACCGCGTTGATCAGCTCATGCAATCTTTACAATCATTTTGATACTACAAATATAAGGGGTAATTAAGGATAGATTCCACTCAGGTGAAGTGAAATGGGAAAAGGATGGAGTGAAGTAGGTATTTCTCTTTTTTTATGCCTTTTTAAGTAAATTAAGTAGCTATTTGCTAGACTATCTCTGCTATTTCATTTGTCCAGAAGGAGCAAATAGATGGCTTTAATTTGGCAAAACCAATTGAGGTAAAGAACAAATAAAAGGTTTTCTTATAAAACTGGAAAAGCGCTCTTTTTGACAATTTTCAATTGATTTTCCTAGACTCATCACTTATAACTCACCACTTATTTTACAGCTATACCGTCTTAATTAGTCAATACCCTAAATTTTCTACCACTCCTATTTGGACATTTCTTATCTTTGTCTCTAAATACCACCTAATTCTCCAATTAGTGAATTAATCTAAAATAAGAACTATGAAATCTTTATTTCCTACCCTATTATTGTGTTTTATTAGCACCTTTTTAATTGGACAAGTTGAAGATGATGTAAGATTCAACGACCTTCCTCCCAATGCTGAATATGGCAAATGTTATGCAAAATGCAAAACACCTGATATTTATGAAACCTTCACTCGAAAAGTGTTGGTAGAAGAGGCTTATGTAAAAACCACACCTGTACCTGCTGTATATGAGACCGTTGAAAAAGCGGTCATGTTAACAGAAGGAGGCGTTAATTATAAGACCATTCCTGCTACTTATAAAACGGTTACGGACAAACAATTGGTCGAAGCCGAGCAAACTATGGTCAATATTATTCCTGCGACTTATGAAACCCGTACTCGAAAAGTACTCGTCTCCGAAGAAACAGGAAAATGGGTTAAAAAGAAAAAAGACCCTAATTGCTTTTCAGATAATCCAGAAGATTGCTTAATTGCTTGTTATGAAAAAATACCTGCCGTTTATCAAACAGAAACGTATGATATAATGTTGACTCCTGAAAAAACGGTTGAAAAAATTATTCCTGCTGTTTATAAGACCATTACCAAACAAGTAGTGGATACACCAGAGGAAGTAGTAGAAATGCCTTATGAGCCAATCTACAAAACGGTCAAAGAAAAAGTAATGGTCAACCCAGAAACCGTCAAAGAAGAACCTATCGATGCTATTTATAAAGAAGTTTTTGAAAAAAAATTATTGGAGAAAGGAGGATATACTGTTTGGACAGAAATTCTTTGCGCCAATAAAACTTCCGCTTCTACTATTCGAAAATTACAACGCGCATTAAGAGCGGAAGGATATAGTATCGGCACAGTAGATGGCGTATTAGGTACTCGAACTCAAACGTCCCTAAAACAATTTCAAATTGATAATGAATTGCCTGTTGGTAATTTAAATATGGAAACTTTGGAAGCATTAGGGATTCCTCATTAATCATTGAAAAAGAACTACAACTAACAATATACAGCGTTTTTTATCAAGGAGTTTATCATGCAATCTATGATAAACTCCTTTCTACGTATCACAAGGTAATATTTATAAAAAATACATATTAAATGCATCCTTATAAAGTTACTATTTTACATTACTACCTTTCATTCTGCATAAACGTAAAGAAAAGAAGCATTCCTATTAATTTTTAAGAAAAATCACTCTAATTAACTTGTTCCTCAAATAAAAAGAACATTTCTTTGCATAACTGTGACTTATTAGAGATAACCCCGTCAATAGATTATCCTATCAATTTCTTAATAAATACAAATCAACTAAACTTTTAAAACTATGAAGTTTTTTACTACATTAGGAGCAATGGCTTTTGCTTTATTTTTTACGACGACTATCGTCGCACAAACAGAACAAGACATTCCTTTTAGTGATTTACCACCAACCCAGGAATTTGGTAAGTGTTATGCAAAATGTAAAGCAGCCGATGTTTACGAAACAACTAGCCAGCAAGTATTAGTAAAAGAAGCATCTACTTCTTTGAAGAAAGTTTCTGCTGTTTATGAAAAAGGTACGGAGACCGTTTTAATTAAAGAAGGAAGAACAGATTATAAAGTAATTCCTGCTACTTACACAACGGTTACTGAGCGAGTAATGATTCAGCCAGAACAAAGAAGAGTAAGAACTACTCCTGCTAAGTACAGAACAGAAACTAGAAGTGTACTTGTTTCTGAAGCAAGAGGACAATGGGTGAAGAAAAAGAAAGACCCTAACTGTTTTTCTGACAATCCAGAAGATTGTTATATTGCTTGTTACGAAGAAGTACCTGCAAAGTACAGAAATGAGAAGTACCAAGTTTTAGATCGAGCTGCTGGTACTACGGAAGATATTATTCCTGCTAAGTACCAAACAGTCACTAAAAGAGTGATTAAGGAACCAGCTAGAGTAGTTGAAGTACCTGTAGATGCAGTTTACAAAAAAATTGCTACTAAAACATTAGTTAGTCCAGAAGCGGCATCAGAAGTTGTTATTCCTGCTGTTTACAAAACCGTTAACGAAAGAAGATTGGTGAAGAAAGGTGGTTATTCTGTATGGACTGAAATCCTTTGTGCAGCAAAAACATCTAATTCTACAGTTAGAAGTGTACAAAAAGCCTTACAAGAGAAAGGTTATAATGTAGGCGCTATTGATGGTGTTATGGGTGTACAAACTCAAACTGCTTTAAAGCAATTCCAAACAGATAACAGCTTACCTATTGGTAACTTTAATCTTGAAACTTTAAAAGCTTTAGGTGTTAGTTATAATTAGTAACTAATCTACCTGCTATATCAAGGATTGTTTTTTAAAAAATAATTTCTACTTTGGTATAGTTTTAGTAATAGACTTGTTACGCTTAAACCAATTACACACTAAAATCAATAGATTTCGGAGTCGTATAAGCGTAACAAGTCTAATCATAAAAAACAACTTAGTTTTAATATTATTTTCCTATCTTGTGATAATAAACAGATAATTAACTATTGTTAATTCTATAATAAAAAAAATGAGGAGGCCTGGCATGAGGAGGGTCATTTATGACTTTTGCCAGTGTTGAACCTTACACGTGGTTTTGAAGCGAAGGGATTTATTTCCTTTCGCTTTTTTTGTTTGATAGAAAACTACCTATTTTTGTCCTTTCAGGGAGCAGATGCGCTCCATTTATTTTCATTCAGATAAATCGTTTTCATGAAAAACATATTATTCTTACTACTAATAACAGTGGTTATACTGCCAGCTTGTAAAAAAAATACGACTAAAAATGCCATGAAACATGGTGAAAGACTCAAAGCGTCTATCAATGCTTTTGAAGATAATCGACAAAAACTATCCGTCAAATTGGTTTCTAGCCTAGAAACAGCTGAACAAAAATTAACGGAAGAAGACCCTGATTTGCCAAAGGTTTCTAGAGATTTTGAAAAAGAATGGACGGGTATTCAAAAGCGATACAAAGGGTTTAAAAGTGATTTTGATAAAGTAGGTACTACTTCAGCAGACTATTTTGCTAAACTTGATGAACTGGTGAATAATATTAATAAAGAATCCCTTCGAAATCAGGAATTGGCAAAGAATGATGTGTTACGTCAAAAATGGGACAAATCTTACAATGAAGCTAAAGTGAGTATCGAGAAAGTGACACAAGTACTAGAGGCAGGAAACGACTTCCACATGGTTTTAGTCGCTAGTTCTATTCGTCAAAAATTAGAACAAAATGTTGGAGAACTCAATTTAATTGCTGCGCAAGCCAAAGAATTATTAGCTGATTTAGAAGCTTTTACAATGGCTGGACGAGAATTGGTGGAGGGGTAAGCAGTTAGCAAATTAAGTTTTGGTTTCTATATACCCAAATTTTGTTATCCAATATAAAGGGTTTTCTTATATAATTATTTTTCCCAATTTTTTAGCAAATTGGCAAATAATAAAAGCGGCTAAAATTAAAATAACCTCAATAATGATGTTTTAGGCGCTTACACATAATTTAAAACCAACAAATTGTCGATATTTTAAAATGTCAATAACCGTTAATCTCAAATTTAACCTCAGATTCCCGCCGAAGGTGGTTTAAAATTGAAAATTCTAAATTGAAAATTGTCAAAAAGAGCGTTTTTCCATTTTTATAAGAAAACCATTATCCAATATGTAGGTTCAAAAAGCGGTAAGGTGCATTTCTTTACCGCTTTTTGTTTTGTTCTTTGTATCAATATTCCAAACTATACCGCATCGTAATCTCCATCGTATTCCCCAATAATTGTGCCGTCGAACTTAAAGCAAAATCATAGCCAAAACCAAGCATGATTCGATTGTCTAGATACCCAATTCCATTACCGATAATAAACCCAACTTCTAAATGGGCTAAATCGGTAGTTCCTCCTCCTACACCTAACCAAAAAATATCCTGAAAGTAATATTTGGCATTAATGTCTAAAGTAAAAGGGGCATTGGATAAATATTTTGCCCAAGAAGATAGGGCAAAATAACTCGTTTTTTCTTTGTTTAAATAAAGATTCACCCCAGCCATCGCATAATAATGTCTAGCCCTAGTCAATTGATATTTCCGATTATCAGAGGCAAAAGTATTTGTGATGCCAAAAGTTTGAGGGACAGAAATTCCCGCATAGAACACATCATCGAATTGATAAAAAAAACCTAAACCAAAATCAGGAAATAATCGGTTACCGTCTTGCACTGCTAAAATATCATTCTTTTCTAATAAGTTAATTTCGGTTGCTTTTACTCGATATTGCACCAATCCTGCATTAATCCCCAAGGATAAAAATTGCTTGTCATTCATTTCCAACCGATAGGCAAACTGCCCATAAGCGCCTGTCAATCCAATAGCCCCCGTTTTATCATTTAATACTTGCCCTCCCACCAAAATCGGGTTACTTTCGGGCATCCAAGTAGCCGCTAAGCTTTGTGTTTGGGGCGCATCTTCTAAGCCTACCCATTGCTGACGGTAGGTTGCTTGTACACTCAACCGATAATAATCGTCTACTAAAAAATCAGGCGAAACAGCGGCAGGGTTTAATAAACTCCAGTTATTCGTATAGTTAATAAAGGTTGGTAGTTGTTGAGCTGATACGTTTATGGTAAAACCTATACAAATACCCCATAATTGGTACTTGATTAGCTGTCTGATTTTCATAGTTTTATTTTTTCCCACGGATTTTATTTTTCCCACGGATTTTATTTTCCTCCACGAATGGCGCTTATTTATTGTTTTAGAAGATTGACCGCAAAAAGATTTCAATTTTTTTTTGTGGTGACGAAGCTACGCTCCTTAAAGGAATTTTGGGTTAATTACTCCTACAGACGGGGGCAGAGCGCTGCTCTTTTAGTAAAAAATCAAGGAGCGTAGCTTCGAAACGGTCTGTAGGAATTGCTGAATTTCCATTTTTCTTTAAGGAGCGTAGCTTCGGCACGATATAGCAATCTTTTTTCGGTCAATATTTTAGAACTCATACCTTAGAGCCTGTTGTTACCTTATGATGTACACTCTTCCCTTTAGTGTTTTTTTATTGGTGACGTCTGTTTTTAAGACATAATAGTAAGCGCCTTCGGGCAAGCCTACATTATTGTAATTGCCGTCCCAACTATTTTTATACGGACTTGCTTGAAATATTAAATTTCCCCAACGGTCAAAAATTAATAGTTCGTTTTCTTCGTGGTTCTCGATTCCTTCAATAATCAAGCGGTCATTGACTCCATCTCCATTTGGCGTGATTCCATCAGGGACATAAACACCTGGGTCTAGCGGGTCTAACATTACATCTATAATGACTGCTCCAGTATCACAAAATGTTGGGCAAGTGGGGGTTTCAAAACAAAGTAAATAATCAAAAACAACTCTTCCTTCAAAACCATTAAATGGTCGGCGATAAGTAAAATTGCCTTCATCATCTAGTTGGTCTAAAGTTCCTTGATGAGGCGCTGTTGCTTGTTCTATCCAAATAATATGTCCTTCTGGTGTTATATCATTGGTTAACACATTGAGGTCAACTAATACTTCTTCTTCGGGTAAAGCAATTTCATCATTAATGGCTAATACATTGGGCCGATAAGCTATTTTTACAGAATCAACCTCATAACTGGGGCAAGCTTCCGTAGATAATATCCAGTAAAAAATATTTTGTCCTTCTTGTAATGTTTTAATAGTGCTGTTAGGGTCATTGGGCGACTCAATAAAAGCACTACCATTATTCACCCAAGTCCCAAAACCAAATTCAGGCACTTTTGCATTTAATTGAAAAGTAGGATTTCCGCACGAAATGGTATCTTTTCCTGCATCTGCTTGACCTGATGGAATCGTTACTTCCACTGGATAATCTACAGAGGGCAAAGACGCACATCCGTCTTTGATAATAGTTACTTTAAAATCTCCTGAATAATCTGCATCGACTGGGTCTATTACTAATTGAGCTGTCTTTGTTTCTATAATTTCTATGGGTGTTTCCCAGTAATAAGTAATTTCTCCATCCACTGCTGTTGTTGATAAAACTAAAGCTGTCCCTGGACAAATACTTTGCGTTCCAGCAATGTCGGGTTGTGCAGGTATTGGTAAAAAAGTAATGGTCGTTCCTGCACCAACTGATAAACAACGGTCAGTTAAATCTAGCTGATTTCCTTCTTTATTGCCTGCTACAGGGGACACATAATATCTTTGATTAATGGTTAATTCCTCCGTATATTCAAATATTCCTTCCGTTGAAGTCGCTAAAATATTTCCCAAACCATCCACTCCGTCATGTAAGACAAAAGTCAATTGGTCATTGGCATCTAATTGGGCATCCTCTAAATGTAGGACTTGTGCTGTTTCTGAACCGCAAACTACTATTGGCTCGCTATCAAGTGTACCAGCATTGGTGCTACAAAGACAATTGTGTTGCCCTACTAATTGAGCTGTTTGACAATTGTTTTCGTCCGCTACTTGAAACGTATAATTTGTTCCACTATTTATTAAATCACTGGTAAAAATAGAATCTTCAAATGTTCCTGTTACGCCTCGAAAATTATAGGGTGTCGTACCTGCTACTACTTTTGCTTTAAACTGATAATTTTCATTCAATCCATCGCATAAAGTATCCGTAAGCAATTCAATTATTGGTTTTGATTGCACCTTAATAGTCGCCGTTCCAGTAAGGGTAGCAGGGCAGCCATTTTTGTCCGACATGCTAGTTAAAGAATAATTTTCCTCCCCTAAAGGGCTAGTACTTACAGTATGGAGGTTGGCAGATGTATTGATGGTTCTTTGTAAAACTTCGTCTTTGGCAAACAATACTTCAAAAGGAGCTGTACCACTTAATGCAATGCTTATAGCAGTGCTATCTCCCGCACAAATAGTGCTGCCACCTGTTAGAGTAGCAGTAGGTTTGGCGAAAACGTCAACATTAATTTTTCCTGCTGGACTTTGACAGCCTGATGCTTCTAATACTAAGGTAAATTCTCCCGCCAAACTGGTATTAATTTCTTCAAATAAAAGCGAATCTATCTGATTTGATTTAAAACCATTTGGGCCTGTCCAATTATAGGTAACATCCGCAATATGTGGTCCTTGAATCACTAGACTATCACCGTCACAAGCTGGACCGCTTACTGTTAATTCAGGAATTTCATTGACATCAACTACCCCCACTTCTGTCCAACCTAATGGACTGGCACAACTAAACTGCGTGATTTCTAAAAAATAATCTCCTGCTAATTCTTTGGGTATATTTTGAATAATAGGGTCTTCTTCATAAGAAATAACCGTTCCGAAAGGGTCAATCCATTTATAAGTCGTATTCGCTAAGGTTGGTCCATCTAATTGCAAGGTTTCTCCTGCACATAAAGGTTCATTACTAAAAACTATTGGCGTATCGGGGCGAGTAGTAATTTCAATGTCGATAGTAGCAGGTTCAGAAAAACAACTATCTTTTTCGGCGATTAACTGATAGGTACCTGCCATATTCAACTGCATATCTGGAATAATGGCCGTCGCTACTACTGAAATCTCTTCTCCATTGCTGTCATACCAATGAAAAATCACCCCATCTTGAAAAGGAGTTTCTAATTTTAAAGTAGCATTTTCACAAACTGGGTTATTGGCAGTAATGACAGGTGTAGGTACGACAATACTTGAATCTGGTCGAGCCATTACATTTGCCGACAAGCCAATCATCACGACTAGGCAAATAACCTTATTAATGTAAGCATATAAACTTCTATGCAAACGCCCCTTTTCAAAAGAAGTTAAACAGCTATATTCTTGTATTGTTATATTGTTGTATTTCTGAATAGCGCTACCGCAATAAGACAATATAGTAATGTAATAATTATTAAATTTAAATAATATATAATACACTCTATCAATATAGCCTTTAAGTTTGTTCATTAGTTTTTGTTTTTAAACTTATGCTATCGCCAATCTGGCATTTCCGCACCTTCAAAAAGTACCGTTCTATCTCGTCCGTCAATATTCATTGTCATTATGTTTCTAGGAGAAATACCATCATTATTTGTATTGACAAAAATAATTTTAGCACCGTCTGGAGAAAATCGAGGATCTAAATCATTCGTTCCTGCTTCTTTACCTCTAAAATCAATGCCTGACAAATCAAAAGTGACATTATTTTCTAGATTTTTCACAAAAATATGCGTGTCTAATTGTCTACCTGCCGCATTTTCAAACTCAGAAACATCATGCGTATACAATACAAATTTACCATCAATAGAAAATTGTAAACCGCCTGTTCTGCCAGGTATATCTGTAAAAATTTGTCGTAAATAATTGCCTTGCATGTCTAGTATAAAAATATCAGATTCATAAATAGTTGTACCCGTTACTCTTGCGACAATTCTATTTCCTAAATCTGTAAACCTCCAATCTATTTCTGCAAAAGTATACCCTTCAGGAGCTTCTGCTATTTCTCGCAAAGCAGTCCCATTGGTATTGACAATATACAACATGGTATTATTCATGTACAATAATTGATTGCTCACAGGTGACCAAGCAAAATCTATATCAAAATTATTAAATCCATCAATCGGCACGTCTTTAGTTACTTGCATCTGGTTAGACCCATCTCTATTCATGATAAATAAATGAGGTTCTATACCAATATTACTTATGTAAGCAATTTTTTTTCGGTCTGGGCTGATTCTTGGTCGGTAATTACTACCACTACCAAAAGTTAACTGGATTTCTGCTCCTGCTTCATCCGCAGAATAAATATCATATTTTCCGTCATCTAGTTTAGTATAAACAAAGCGATGATTGGGAAATGGTTTTGTTTGGAAACTCCAAATATTTCCATAGACCTCTGTTGCTTTATCCTTGACAACTACTTGCCAAAAATAGACTGTATTATGTACCAAATTTCTTAGTCGTAAAGTATCATCCGTAATATCCATTGCTACTAATTCACAGTTTGTTTGATTACCTGTACACAATAATACATCGTAACGTAACTCATCATTTCTATCACTATCACTTGCCGTCCACTCTAGCTTTAGCGTTACTTCTTGGTCCATACTATTATCCGCTGGTGCTGGTGAACTTGGTGCACTCGGTGCTTCATTAGATAGCGTATCTGGTGATAATTTAACAATAACATTCGCCGTTTTTTCTTCAAAAACAGTAATGGATTCTACTTCTGGTGCAAACCCCTCTTTCTCTGCTCTAATCGTATAAGTACCTGGCTCGATATCATTCAAAGCAAAACGACCAAATTCATCTGTTAAGATTAAACTCGTAGGAGGGGTAGTAGAAATAATCGCATTATTTACGGCTACATTATCTGCATCTCGAATAACGGTACCGACCATAGAACCAAATAACATCGGTTGTATTCTATCCTCTCGACAACTACTTATTAATAAAAGTCCCAATAACAAAATGGGTATGTTTAAATTTTTCATTTCTTTGTTTCTTTTCGTAAAGTTCTATTTAGAACAGTACTTTACTGTTTTCTCTGTGGTTTGCTAACTATCCTATTTTTCCGAATGTACAAAGATATTGACCGAAAAAAGATTGCTATATCGTGCCGAAGCTACGCTCCTTAAAGGAAAAATGGACATTCAGCAATTCCTACAGACCGTTTCGAAGCTACGCTCCTTAATTTTTTACTAAAAGAGCAGCGCTCTGACCCCGTCT
>JBGCFJ010000507.1:0-3457 GCA_045106885.1 Saprospiraceae bacterium | reverse complement strand
GGTGCTGGAAAGACAACGCTAACAACTCAACTGGGCAAACATTTTGGTTGGGACGTGCATTACGAATCAACCGATGATAATCCCTATTTGAGCGACTTTTATATGGATATGCATCGTTGGTCTTTTAATCTTCAAATATACTTTCTTAATAGTCGATACCGACAAGTCCTAGAAATTTTAAGTGGAAATAAAACGGTTATTCAAGACCGTACTATTTATGAAGATGCTTATATCTTTGCACCCAATTTGCATGATATGGGCTTGATGACGACTAGAGATTTTGAAAATTACTTTTCGCTTTTTGATACGATGTCTTCTCAAATTCAACCTCCTGATTTATTAATTTACCTGAAAGCGAGTATTCCGACCTTAGTATCCCATATTGAAAAAAGAGGAAGAGACTACGAGGGTAGTATTAGTATAGATTATCTAAAACGATTGAATGAACGTTATGAAACTTGGGTAGAAGGATATGATAAAGGAAATTTACTAGTTATTAACGCAGACGAGATTGACTTTTTTAATAATAAGGAAGATTTGGGAATGGTCGTTAATATGGTGCAAGGAGAATTGCATGGTTTGTTTCAGTAAATAACTCAAGTTACGGAAATTGGTAGTAAAGCCTTCAGGCTTTCCCGTCCAAGGTCTTTAGGCCTGATTTGAATGATTTAGGAAGATAAGCTATAATATTCTGACCTGAAGGTCGGATACAGGAAAGCCTAAAGGTTTTTCTACCAGTTTTTACTAATTCTTCGCAACTTAAATTAAATATAAAATGTTGTCGTGTTTATCCTAAAGTAAACCAAAATAAAAATGCTTCCAGAACTTTAAGTGCTAGAAGCATTTTCTTATTAAAATTCAATTTAAACTGCCAGATTGATTTTTTATATTTCGATTGATGGAAATAAGAATTATATACTCTTTATACTGGGGGTCAATCTGACAGTTTAAATTGAGCTATGGTCTTTTACCATAACTAGCAACCGTTTCTTTTGATTCATCTGTTTGCACCCATTCTTTAACAAATTCAGGGACTAAATCACTTGGTTGGTCATTATTCATGTATAATAATCCATAGAGTAAGCCAAAATGTACCAATAAGGTAACAAAAATAGCTTTAGTTTGGGTAACTCTTTCTGCTTTTTCTATATTATACTGTCTCATACTCTTTGTTTTGCAGATATAACGATAATAGTGATTAAGATAGTGTGAATCTCAACTTATTTAATATATCCTTAACTAAATCTCAAATATGGATGTTACCAAAGCTCTTTTATCTATCTAGCACAACCAGCAACCAGCCTCACTTAATCAACCGAACTTTCATTTTTATATCAACTTTTGGTCTGTTTCTATTATCCTTTTTTACTTCTGCAATCTTATCTACCACTTCTAAACCAGAAATGATTTGACCAAAAACAGTATAATTCTGATCTAGAGAGGGATACCCTCCGTTTTCTAAATAGACCTTTCTTTGCTCAGGAGTATACCTAATATCATTTCTTCCTTCCATTTTATCTAATTCGTTTTCACTGATAGTTTTTCCATGAACAATGTAAAATTGTGATCCTGAAGATCTTTTTTCTGGATTAACATGATCGGGTGTTCTAGCTGCAGCTAAAGCTCCTTTTACATGGGTTAGTGTAGGTTTAATCTCAGCGTCTATTTGATAGCCTGGATCACCACCGCCTAATGGAGTCCCTGGTGGTGCATTTTTAGACTTAGGGTCGCCTCCTTGCACCATAAAACTCTGGATGACTCTATGAAAGATAAGCCCATTATAAAAACCTTCTTCTGCTAATTTAGAGAAATTATCTCGGTGCAAAGGGGTTTCATCTGAAAGTTCCGCAATCATAATACCGTAATCGGTTTCGATTTCTACTAGACATTTTTCAGGCGCATCAATTTTTACTCGTTTTTCTTTCTTTCTTGTTTTAGTTCCTTTTGTAGCTTTTAGAACAACTAAATAGTTACCAGAAGACCCAAAACGATGACTTGGTGTAGAATCTGTAGAGGTCTTACCATCACCGAAATCCCATTCATAGGTTTCGGCATTTTTAGAATTGTTCTCGAATTGAATGGCAGTTGGTGCGGTTCTGTCTGCTCCATCAATGGTGAAATCTGCAATTGGTCGTGCGCAAGAAGCCAAACCAATAATTACAAGTAATAGCAAAAAATAATTTCTGTTCATGATTTTTAACATAATTTATTTAGGGCTTTGACAAATCTCTTGGAAGGACTTGTCAAAGAACGATTTATTTGTAGGGTTTTCAGCTTTGTACTTGCTGATAGTAGATTTTTAGAGACTGTTCAAATAACTGTGTTTAGGCAAAATTTCAGCATTGAAAATCAAGGCTTTACTGCTTACTGCCACTGCTGACTGTCTACTGTCGATTTTTATGCTACTGTACCGAAATTTTCATTTTTATATCTTTTACAGGTCGATTGGCTCTGTCTCCTTCTACTACTGCAATTTTGTCAATTACCTCTAAACCTTCTACGACTTCTCCAAAAACGGTGTATTCCATATCTAAATCTGGACGACCACCAACTTCTTTATATAACGCTCGCTGCGCCTCTGTGTATTTGATGCCTTTCATGCGTTCAAATTGGTCCAATCGTTGATCATTTGCTGGGTTTCCTTGAACGATGTAAAACTGAGACCCTGAAGATTTTTTTTCTGGATTACCACTATCTGGTGTTCTTGCTGCTGCTAAAGAGCCTTTAAAATGAGGAGAACCTATCTCTGCATCCAATAAATATCCTGGGCCGCCACCACCTAAAGGAGCACCTGGTGCTGCACCACGAGAATTAGGGTCGCCTCCTTGAATCATAAACCCTCTCATGACTCTATGAAATAATAGGCCATCATAATATCCTTCGCCAGCCAATTTTAAGAAATTTTCTTTGTGGATAGGTGTTTCGTTATACAATAAGACTTTCATATTACCGTATTCCGTTTCAATTAGCACATAAGAATCTTTACTACCACAACTACTGATTAAGGCAAAAAAGTATAGTCCTAAACAGATTTTTAGTAATTGTTTCATAATTTAATATTGATGATAAGTTATAAGAATTGTTACCTTGTTGACTTGTTAGCTATGTAATATTGGAACAAGGCGACATTTTAACCTTAAATATTAGTTCTCAATGAATAGATAAATAAACCCGCTCGACCGTGTCATACTACGGGCAGATGATAAAAGGAGTAACCAACGGTGCAAATTCTTGATATTGCACCTTATTCCCAAGTTCTAGGGCTAATATTCATTCTCTCATTCTCTCATTTTCTCATTTACCCATTTACCCATTTTCTCATTTACCCATTCTCTCATTCTCTCATTTACCCATTCTCTCATTTTCTCATTTACTCATTCTCTCATTCTCTCATTCTCTCAGGACTAATTGAGTATTTATTCAGGCCTCTTGCCCTTTTTCTAATAATCCTTCTTCT
>JBGCFJ010000506.1:0-2543 GCA_045106885.1 Saprospiraceae bacterium | reverse complement strand
GTAGCGATTTCTTTTGCTTTTGCAAAATCTGTCTGCCAATCTTGAGCGAATAAGGCACTTAGATTCAGTAATGTGGCTAATAGAATAATACATTCCTTTTTCATTGATTTATACTGTTTTTGGTTAGCGCATACATTATTTCTGTAAGTGCTCAATGCTGGTCAGGAGACCAGCAGATAGTCATGTCTAGTCTGGAGACTAGACACATCGAACACCGATATTTCTAGTCTCCAGACTAGAAATGGATATCCTGTCGTCTCCTGACGACGCTCGTTTTGAGTACTTACTTTTCAAAGTCTCGAAGACCAATGAAGTCTTCGAGACTTTAGCAATATGCTTAAATTATTTAGCTAGAATCGGCGCTTTTTTACTTCTGCCCCATGCAATAAATGCAAACAAAGCCATCAAGACGGCATTCACGCCAATAGCAGGAAATTCCCCTCTTGAACCATGAAATAGCGCTGCCAAAAGCATGACCACAGCCAGACCAATAGCTGCCAATACTGTTAAATTCGGTTTGATTCTAAGTAAAGACGGGAGGATTAAACCTAATCCACCTAAAAGTTCACTCACCCCAATAAATCGGACTAGTTCTAATGGTGTAGAAGTGACCCATGGCATATCTGCTACCATTGCCTCTATAGGCTGAGATGCTTTCATCGCTCCTGCCGCTATGAACATAAGTCCTAATAATACTTGTAATACCCATAGCCCAATGTTCAAGCCTTTGTTACTTTTTTGATTTGTCATTTTGTTAAAATTTTGTTTGATTAAAAAATGGATAAATGCTTAGGAATGCCAATGCTGGAAAAAAATGCATTGGCACAACTAAACCTGGAAATAATTCTGGAAATTCGATATCAAGCGGTAAACTCATCCCAATAGGACCAATAATACTGGCAAATGAAAGCCCTACAATTAATAGGTTTAACCAGCCTTGCAAGTGTTGTTTATTGAATTTTTCTAAAGCCGCATATCCCAAAGTCATCAGCATACAGCCTATCAAACTCGAACCTAATATGGCTCCAACATTGATAATCTGACTGTAGTCAACGCCAAAAGCTTCTTTGTAGATATTGAGGTAGATGATTCCTGCAATCCCAGCCAATAAGCCAGCTACTACTCCGTGAATGAGTAATTTTTTCATGATAAAAAATTTGGTTGTTATTAAGTAGATTAGACCTCTGGTCTGAGCAGGTAAATATTGACGCTACTCAGACCAGAGGTCTAAGCTACTTTTAACATAATTATTTAGTTACAGGAACAGAAATTTCCAATTTAATTTCATTGGATACTTTTTTAGACATTCCTTTCATTGTACCTACTCCAAAGTCCATTCTGTTGACACTAAATTCACCATTGAAGGTATTATCAGAAAAGGTAAAAGGAATGCTAATTTCTTTTTTAGTTCCGTGGATTTCAAGTGTTCCAGTAACTTCGTATCCCGTATCCGTTTTGCTGAATTGGTTAGAATTGAAGGTGATTGCTGGGTAGTTTTTAGCATCAAACCATTTTTTGCTTACCGCATGTTTGTTTTTCATGCCATTACCCGTATTGATAGAGGCAACATCAATAGAAGTTGAAAATTTGGAAGCTTCTAAATTATTTTCATCAAATTGAAGGTCTCCAGTCATCGTTTTAAAAATACCTTCTGCATCGGTACCTGCAAATTTTATGGAATATCCTTCGGCAATTTGCCAAGACATGGAATTCTGGATTGTAAAAGCTGAGAATAATACAATAGCTGCTATAACTCCTAAAAATTTAATTTGTGTCATGTTGAAATTTTTTTTGAATAAACTTTAAAATAAAAGTCTATTGATTAATTGATGACACAAAGTTGCGGAATAAAAGGCTTTTAAAAATTAAGATACCTTAAGAAATGAATTTTTGGTTTATTAAAGATTCTTACACCATTCCTAAGTAATAAGTCCAATTAATATTGTCGGGTGTAATTTGGAGACTTTTATTCTAATAAGTGAAGTGTGAGGTTTCAGTCAGTATTCCTCATGGAGTTTCCTTGCTCTCTGGAAATTAGACTTCAAGCAGTATAGCTTTAACCATATTTGTCAGAACTTGCCGCCTCGTCTTGAAAGTATTTGACCTTTCTCAAAATGGCTTTACGCAGATGCTATGTTCACATTCCCCTTTCGGTTTATGGGCGTAAGCTAAAAAATGCTGTCTTTTAGGTCCATTCACATCAATAAGGCTAGTCAAATTATTAGCTCGTTTGCTTGACAAATAGGTATATTCTAATAATAAAGTCGATTTTTCATTTCCATAAAAAGCTTTGACTCTATCGGCATATTCCATATCTCCACTTGCTCTAACTGGCAAAAAATAACCAATGTCATTAATAACTTGTCGGCTAATCACCGGAATACATACATCATTATACAGCCTAATAATAAGGCAAAGTGGCAGAAATAATCAACCATTTATACCGCCTTTTTCCCTTCTAAGAAACTCAAAAAATGCGTCCATAATCCATTATGCAAGCATTTTTTGAATTCCTTAGAAGAAAAATTGACTGGTCTAACTGG
>JBGCFJ010000505.1:0-5293 GCA_045106885.1 Saprospiraceae bacterium | reverse complement strand
TTACTTAGGCAACACTTAGGCATCAAGCAAATTAACCTCCTTATTGGGGGTTCAATGGGTGGTCAACAAGTTTTAGAATGGGCCGTGCAGTCGCCAGATTTATTTGAGTACATCATTCCAATTGCCACTAATGCGAAACATTCTCCTTGGGCTATTGCGTTCAATGAATCCCAAAGAATGGCAATGGAAGCAGACCCTACTCTATTTACCAACGAACCCAATGCAGGTCATAAAGGGCTAGAAGCAGCAAGAGCGATTGCCATGCTTTCTTATCGACATTACATTACCTATAATAAGAGTCAACAAGACGAAAGTGAAAATTTAGAGAATTTCAGAGCCGCCTCTTATCAAAAATATCAAGGTTTAAAACTAAGGAAAAGATTTGAGCCCTTAGCTTATTATGCTTTATCAAAAGCAATGGATTCACAAGATGTTGGAAGAGGTAGAGGTGGATTAGAAAAAGCACTCAGTCGAATCACTGCAAAAACTTTAGTCATTTCTCTAGATACAGATATTTTATTCCCTCCATCAGAGCAAAAATTTATTGCCGACCACATCAAAAATGCGCAGTATAAAAAAGTAAAGTCTGATTTTGGGCATGATGGTTTTTTAATTGAATATGAACAATTGGAAAAGTATATTAGTGCATTTTTAAATAAAAAATAATATCGACTATATTAAGGCGAAATCGGGATTTTCTTTAAGGACAAATTCCGATTATGCCCATTAGATTATCCTATATTTTACGCACAGACAAATTCATACGTCGGTATGCCGAAACGCCCAATTAACACAACATCAACTATTATAAAATGAGTAAATTTGAAACGCAAGCAATTCGAGTACAAGCAGAAAGAAGCCATAATAGAGAACATAGTGTTCCAACTTATATGACTTCTAGTTTTATGTTCGATGATGCAGAACACATGAGGGCGATGTTTGCAGGAGAAGCAGAAGGAAATATTTATTCAAGATATTCCAATCCTAATACGGACGAATTAGTAAAAAAAGTTTGTTTAATGGAAGGCGCAGAAGCTGGTTTCACTACCGCTTCGGGTATGTCCGCAGTCTTTAATAGTATCGTACCTTTTCTAAAATCGGGTGACCATGTAATTGCTTCTAGAGCAGTTTTTGGGTCAACTCACCAAATTCTAACGCAGATTTTACCAAGATGGAACATTACTTATACTTATGTAGAACCAGATGAGGTAAACAGTTGGGAAAGTGCAGTACAGTCCAATACCAAAATGCTGATTCTAGAGACGCCCTCTAACCCAGGATTAGCTTTAATTGATTTAGAAGCAGCAGGTATTTTTGCTAAAAAACATGACTTAATTTATTGTGTAGATAATTGTTTTGCGACGCCCTATTTACAACAACCGATTAAATATGGGGCAGATATTGTTTGTCATTCTGCCACCAAATGGATGGACGGACAAGGTAGAGTTTTAGGCGGGATTATTGTAGGAAGAGCAGATTTAATGGCAGAAGTCAAAGTATTTATTCGACATTCTGGGCCCGCCATGTCGCCTTTTAATGCCTGGACAATCTCCAAAAGCCTAGAAACCTTGGCAGTACGAATGGATAGACATTGCTGTAATGCTAAAAGAGTGGCTCAGTTTTTTGATAAAAATGAAGAAATTCAACGAGTACTTTATCCGCATCATCCGAAACATCCACAATATAAATTAGCTAAAAAACAAATGTCTCAAGGAGGTGGTATTGTTACTTTTGAAGTTAAAGGAGGTTATGAGCGAGCCAAAGCTTTTATCGACCAAATAAAAATGATTTCTTTATCTTCTAATTTAGGCGATGCTCGGTCGATTGTGACCCATCCCGCATCCACCACTCATTCTAAATTATCGGAAGCAGAACGATTATCTGTTGGCATTACTCCAGGCATGATTCGATTATCTGTGGGCTTAGAGCATATTGACGATATTCTTGACGATTTAGCTCAAGCTCTAGAAAATTCAACAACAAAAGTAGCTAAGCAAATGAAGTCATCCTTAGTTGAACAGTAAAACCATTAGAGGTTTGTCGAGTTAAAGAAGCACCAATTGTTTCAGCTCTCATTTCCATATTCGCTGTACCTTGACCTTTTTTATGAGATTTATCCATTCTATCTTTTGGTTGGCCATCATTATGGATAGCTAAGATAAATTGCTTCTTTTCATTGACAAACCTTATAGTAACAGTAGTAGCATCGGCATGTTTGCCAATATTATTAATGGCTTCCTTATAGATAAAATACAAATTTTCTCTTAACAAAACAGACATTTTCTTCTTACGATTAATATTTTTGACCGTCAATTTCCAACTAATTCCCAACGGATCCAAAATATCCATAGCATGTTCTGACATTCGAGCAATCAAATCTTCTACCGCATCATTTCTAGAATCAATAGACCAGATGACGTCACTCATTCGCCCCATGGCAGACCGACTAACTTTAGAAATTTTATTTAATTTAGTTTTATTATTTACGTCAGTAGTAGTCATTTCCAATAACTCACTCTGCATGGCAATTCCTGATAAAAGACCACTTACCTCGTCATGTAAATCACTTGACAATTTCGTTCTAAGTCGCTCAACTTTTAATTTTTGTTTTAACTGATAATCATTAAATAGATACAAAATCCCAGTCAGTATAAGAGATGCCATTAACCAAAATTGCCAAGTTTTATAAAAAGCTTGCAAGACTTTAATTTTTATAGATAATGGTTCGACACTCCAATTTCCTGTAGAAGTAGCGCCTTTTACTAGCAAGTTATAAGTTCCTGATGGTAGTGCGCTATACCTAATACTATGCTTATTTCCTAAAAAACCCCAACCATTATCATATCCTTCTAACTTCACTTGATATTGATTATTTTCGGGGTTGCTATAATCTGGAAGGCTAAAAAATAGTTCTAAATATTTATCATTTGGTTGTAAGACAATAGTTGATAAAGCAGCTAAATTGGTTACTTGATTTTCAATTTTATTCTTCTTACCATTATAATAAACAAGCTTTGTTAAACTTACTTTAGGCGCTGGGGGCGTATTTAATAAATCCTCTTCATAAAAGATGTTCAATCCATTGACTCCTCCAAAATAATACCTTCCATCATTATCTTTGTATTGAGCAAAACGATTAAATTCATTGTCACTTAAACCATCTTTTTCAAAAAAATTATAAAAAGTCTCTGTACTGGCATTGAAAAAATTCAACCCTAAAATAGTACTAATCCAATACGTATCAGGAGTCTTTCCCGCAATAACACCAAAAATATGATTAGTAGAAAGTCCATCTTTTTTGCTAAAACTACGCTTAGAATTGTCTCTTAAATCAAAAATATCAAACCCCTTATTGGTTCCAATAAATATTTCGTGTTCATTAATTTCCAATAATGCCTCAATATTATTACTACTCAAACCTTTTTCTTGGTCATATAAATCTATTCTATTTTGAATAATATCAACCATATATAAACCTTCCGTTGTGCCTATCCAAAGGTATCCTAGCTTACTTTTTTCTATAAAATTAGCAGTAACGTCAATAAAAGGATTTCGACCTTCATTCGTTCTAAATGGAGTAATTATTTCAGTATTAGGGTCAAAATAAAACAATTCAGCCTCTTTATTTCTACTGTTAGTAATAATCCAAAAAAGACCATTATCTGTTTTACAAAAAGATTCAATTTTCTTTTCAAAAAAATATCTTTTTGTTTCCCAAGTATCGATATTCGTTTTCAAGAACCATGCTCCATCATCATTTAAATTACAAGTAGAACTCCATAATATTTTGTTGAATTCGTCAAAATAAAATTGCTTGGAACAATTAGATGTAATCGGTTCTTTAGATGTTTCGTCAATTAATTGAATCGGGGAGATTGAATCTTTTAAGGCATCTAGCTGATACCAAACGCCATCTTCATCGGCAATCACTATATTATTAGTATCAATATTCACCATTCCTCTAATCACTTTTCCCTGTCCTCCATTTCCAACCGGTCCATTAAGCAAATTTTTAATAGTAGAAGATTTATTAACGGCTATTTTAAATCCAGAAACCGTAGCAAATAAGGTCGTCTTAAAAAAATCGTCGCTTTCTAATTCAACAATAAAATGTGCAAGGTTTTTAAAGTAAGAAACATCCGTCCAGTTATTTTCAACATCTAAAAGAAAAAATTTCAAAAAAGAAGGATGCAAAGACGGTTTAGCTGTTCCGAATATAATATTACCTTTTCCATCTTCCCAGATTCTTGGAATATAATTATCTCCAATCGGTGTATCAAAATATTCAAATCGTTCTGCTGTTTCGTTTAATAATAGCACCCCATTTTGGTTAGTAATTGACAACCAGCACCTATTTTGTTGGTCTTCTTTCATAAAGTTAAGCCCTAACGGAGCTTCCGAATTAAAAACAACCCTATCAACAGGTATTGAGGTTAAGCCTTTTTCATTCTGTTTAAATAAACCAAGATGCCCATCAAATAAATAAAAGTCTCCATTCTTCCTTTTCATTAAAGTTACTTGGTTTCCCCAATTATTATCGGTTAGTGGTAATTCATGTATTGCTGTAATAACTCCAGTGGTAGAAATAGAAGAAATAGTATAGTTATTATTGTTACGCCATAAAATATAAACCAATCCCTGCTTCTCAGCAAAAACGCTGTACACTCGACCAGTTTCTCCTATTAATTCTTTGAAAGAGATAGGTGTCGTCTTAAAAGAAATTGGGTCTAAAAAATCAATATTCGTTAAGTTTTTTTTATAAGTTATCAAAAATTGACCATGCTCCACTGGTTCAATTTCTCCGATATAATCTCCAGAAATAGCATAATCACTATTTTCGCCAGAGGCAAAATGTAAAAAATTATAGCCATCAAACCGATTTAAACCATTCGGCGTAGCTAACCAAAGAAAACCAGCTTCATCTTTCTCTACCCTAGTAACTAACCGATGAGATAATCCATCTTCTAAGAAGTAATTTTTAATTTTTAAATTGGCGGTCTGCCCATTTACAATAGGTATAGTCAAAAGAAAAAAAGATAGAAAAATCCAAAAATTTCTTATCCTCATATTAATTAAGCTATGAATTAATTAAAATCAAATCAGCAAGATAGCAATTGTTTTAAACTTAAATTAAAATGATAAAATCTTATACGTACCTACTATTAAATAATCGTCACTTTTGATTCAGGCTATTTTTTCGCTAGACGAGGCATGAAGAAGTGTCAACTTCTGAACCGCAAAGCGGACGGGATGGCTTGCATAGCCCCGCTACGGAAATATTTTTTAACATGAG
>JBGCFJ010000504.1:0-1903 GCA_045106885.1 Saprospiraceae bacterium | reverse complement strand
ATTTTAGAGAAGTGAGAAAAGTCAAAACGCAAACGTTGATTGTCAACATCTTGTCCTTTCTGCAAAGCGTGATCCCCTAATACATCGTGTAAAGCTGCGTGCATTAAGTGAACGGCAGAGTGATTAGAAGAAGTCGCTTGTCGTTTGCCAGCATTGACTTCTGCTTTTACGCTCACACTTAAATCTGCTGGGAATTTTTTCACAATATGAACAATCAAGTCATTTTGCTTGATGGTATCAATTACTGGAATTTTTTCTTCGCCAAAATAGAGTAGTCCCGTATCTCCTCTTTGTCCACCACTCTCTCCGTAGAAAGGCGTCTTATTTAAAACGACCTCAAATTGACTTCCTTTTTTCGCTTTAACGGTTCTATATTTTAATACATTGGCAGCTTCTACCACCAAACTTTCATAACCTACAAATGCTACCTCTTCCCCACTATTTAAAACCATCCAATCGCCTACTTCTTTTTTAGCTGCCGCTCGACCTCTAGCTTTTTGTGCTTCCAAAGCTTTATCAAAACCTACTTTATTAACCTTCCAGCCTTTTTCCTCTGCCAACAACTCTGTTAAGTCAATTGGGAAACCGTAAGTATCGAATAATTCAAATGCATCTTCGCCATCAATTTGTCCATCTTTTACTTCTAGCGCAGCAAATCGACGCAAACCATTTTCTAAAGTATTTAAGAAGGTCTTTTCTTCTCCTTGAATAACATTAGAGACGAGCGCTTCTTGTGCTTTTAATTCAGGGAAAACGACTTTGAACATATCCGCCAACATCGGCACTAATCTGTATAAAAACGGTTTTTTGATGTCTAAGAAAGAATAATAATACCGAACACCTCTTCTCAAAATACGACGAATCACATAACCAGCGTCTGTATTACTAGGCAATTGTCCATCTGCAATCGCAAAACTTACTGCTCGAACGTGGTCAGCAACTACTCGCATGGCAATATCCACCATAGCGTCAGGTGCATAATCGAAAGTATATTTTTTACCAGACTCCTTTTCCATAAATTTGATAAAAGGAGAAAATACATCTGTATCGTAATTAGAAGTAGTGCCTTGCAAAGCCATCGTCAATCGCTCAAAACCCATTCCTGTATCTACATGCTTATCGGGTAATTCTTCTAAGCTTTTGTCAGCTTTTCTATTGAATTGGATAAATACCAGATTCCAAATCTCTATCACTAATGGATCATCCATATTGACGAGAGTCTTGCCATCTACCTTCGCTCTTTCTGAATCAGGTCGAATATCAATATGAATTTCAGAACAAGGACCACAAGGTCCTGTTTCACCCATCTCCCAGAAATTATCGGTTTTGTCAAAGTCTAAAATTCTATCTTCGTCAATCCATTTTTTCCAAAAATTTCTAGCTTCTGTATCAGGCGCTAAGCCATCCGTCTTATCTCCTTCAAAAACAGAGACATATAATCTATCTTTAGGTAAGCCAAATTCTTTAGTTAATAATTCCCATGCCCATTCAATCGCTTCTTCTTTGAAATAATCCCCAAAAGACCAGTTCCCCAACATCTCAAACATCGTATGGTGATAGGAGTCTCTTCCTACTTCCTCAAGATCATTGTGCTTACCAGAGACACGAAGACATTTTTGTGTATCAGCAACTCTGGTAACCTCTGGTGTTTTATTACCTAAAAAATAGTCCTTAAACTGATTCATTCCTGCGTTAGTGAACATCAATGTTGGATCATCCTTATTGACGATAGGGGCAGAGGGGACGATCTTGTGTCCTACACTTTGGAAATAATCGAAGAAGGTTTGGCGGATTTCATTAGCCGTCATAGCGGGTATTAATTGTTAGATAGACTTCTTAATACTTTCTTAAATAATCTTCATTAATATGTATAAAGTTGTCTATCAGCTGTTTACGGATGATT
>JBGCFJ010000503.1:0-5842 GCA_045106885.1 Saprospiraceae bacterium | reverse complement strand
GGTTTCGGATTAAAAATCCTAACCAGCACTCTTGGAAAACTACAGTTTTGATTGATTAAAAGTTACAACTTTCTGACTATTTCAAAGACCTAACTTAACGTCCCAAGACAAGGAAATTACTGGATAATTTAGAGCCCTTCTGAGAACAAATCTTCTAGCAAAATTGATTGTCGAATCAATTTTGGGAAGCTACTGGAAGATACGCTAAGCCAAATTGGAAATTGCTGGGCTATTACGAAGAAATTTTACATCATCAGTACAAAAAAATCATCTTTTTTATCTCCAAAAAAAATTCCCAACAGGCTCTAAGCGTTATCCAACACCAGAACAGTAAAACAATTTAGCAATACAACAATTGCCCGTAACTTGAATTAACAATACACCTATATAATAATCTGAAAAATTGATGCCGAAAATTTTTTTGCTGGAAAATATTAATAACTAATTCTTTCTTCGTTACTTAGTGGCATAATAGCATACACTTAAAAAAAAAACTTATTTGAAAACATCTGTAAGCAATAATAAAACGAAAAAAAATGCAAAGTTTAGAAACCTTAGATTGGATAGTTATTGGTCTTTATTTCCTAGTACTACTAGGGATTGCTTGGTGGGTAATGCGGCAAGAAAATAAAGATACGGAAGATTATTTTTTGGCAGGGAGAGATGTTGGTTGGTTTGTCGTGGGAGCTTCTATTTTTGCCTCTAATATTGGTTCTGAGCATGTTGTCGGATTGGCAGGGTCTGGTGCAGGGGATAAATTTCCTTTGTTAATTTATGAATTGCATGCTTGGATTGTCTTGATGCTGGGTTGGGTTTTTCTCCCTTTTTATGCAAGAAGTGGCGTATTTACGATGCCCGAATTTTTAGAAAAACGTTTTGATTCTAGGTCACGCTGGTTTTTATCCATTTTTTCCCTATTGGCTTATGTTCTAACCAAAGTTTCCGTAACCATTTACGCTGGGGGAATTGTCATTTCTACTTTGTTAGGCATTCCATTTATGGTAGGGGCAGTGGCAACTGTGGTTTTAACAGGTATTTATACCGTTTTAGGTGGGATGCGAGCGGTGGTTTATACGGAAGCATTACAAGCAATGGTTTTGATTGCGGGGGCAGGAACATTAACCATGATGGGCTTGGATGCAGTTGGCGGTTGGAATGAGCTACAAACCATTGTTGGGCCAGAATATATGAATATGTGGCGACCACAAACAGACCCTGATTTCCCATGGATTAGTTTACTAATTTCGAGTACCATTGTCGGTATTTGGTATTGGTGTACCGACCAATATATTGTGCAAAGAGTTTTGACGGCTCGAAATATTCAAGAGGGTAGAAGAGGGTCAATTTTCGGTGGGTTCTTAAAATTATTGCCTGTATTTTTATTCTTGATTCCGGGGGTCGTTGCCCTTGCCTTAAAACAACAAGGTAAATTGGAGTGGGACACACCCGATCAAGCATTTCCTGCCTTGATGACCAATTTATTACCAGCAGGTTTAAGAGGTTTAGTAGCCGCGGGTTTGATGGCAGCCCTAATGAGTTCTTTGGCATCTGTTTTCAATTCTTGCTCTACCTTATTTACACTTGATATTTATAAAAAATTAAAACCTGAAGCATCTGAAAAGCAATTATTAACCATTGGTCGAGTTGCTACTTTAGTGGTGGTTATTTTAGGACTTATTTGGGTCCCTGTTATCCAAATGATTGCAGATGGTGTATTATACGAATATTTACAATCTGTTCAATCTTATATTGCTCCTCCGATTACTGCCGTTTTCTTGTTAGGTATTTTCTTTTCTAGAATAAATGCGACGGGGGCACTGGCTACTTTATATCTAGGTTTTGCGATTGCCGTCATTCGGTTAGCGACAGAATTAAGTTTAGGGTCTTTAGAAGCAGGTAGTTTTTTACACAGCTTTGGAGACATGAATTTTCTTAATTTTAGTATTATTTTATTTGCTATCTGTGTAGCAACTGCCATTATTGTAAGTTTAGCTACCGAACGTCCTTCGATGGCACAATTAGAAGGTTTGACCTTCGGAACGGTTACGGAGGCGGATAAAGCAGCGAATAGAGCGAGTTATAATAATTGGGATATTATTGCTTCGTTGATAGTATTGTCTATTGTGCTTTGGGTGATGTATTCTTTTAGTGGGTAATCATAAATGAGTAGATGAATAAATTTATTTTTTATCTGTACCAAACCGACTTAAAATAAATATTTACCTTTGCGTTTTTTTTAACACTAGCAGTAAAAAACAAATTTATAGGATGAAAAATATAACAGTTATTGGTGCGGGAACAATGGGAAATGGGATTGCCCATATTTTTGCAATGAAAGATTTTTCTGTCACCTTGGTAGACATTTCTGAAAAAGCTTTGGAAAAAGCCTTGAAGACGATTGAAAAGAATTTGGACAGAATGGTGCGGAAAGAAAAAATTTCAGCAGGAGAAAAAGGAGCAACTTTGAGTAATATTACGACGAACACTGATTTGGCAAAAGGGGTTAGTCAAGCGGATTTGGTAGTAGAAGCGGCGACAGAAAATGTAGATTTGAAGCTTAAAATTTTTAAGCAAATAGATGAGCATGCGCCAACAAAGGCAGTATTAGCCAGTAATACGTCTTCTATTTCCATTACTAAAATTGCAGCGGCTACTAGTCGTCCAGAAAAAGTTATTGGCATGCACTTTTTTAATCCTGTACCAGTCATGAAATTGGTAGAAGTGATTAATGGTTATAGTACTGATAAAGCAGTGACTTCTGATATTATGGAATTGTCGAAGAAATTAGGCAAAGTTCCTGTTGAAATTAAGGATTACCCTGGTTTTGCTGCCAATAGAATGTTGATGCCTTTGATGAATGAGGCCTTCTTTACTTTATATGAGGGGGTTGCAGGAGTGGCAGAAATTGATACAGTGATGAAGTTAGGAATGGGGCATCCAATGGGGCCTTTACAATTAGCCGATTTTGTAGGTTTAGATGTTTGTTTAGCTATTTTACATGTTTTACAAGATGGTTTTGGAAACCCTAAATATGCGCCATGCCCTTTGTTGGTGAACATGGTTGCAGCAGGTAAACTAGGAAGAAAATCAGGCGAAGGTTTTTATAATTATAAGGAAGGCGGGAAGGATTTAGTGATTGCAGACCAGTTTGCATAAATAGTTTTTAAAATTCAGTTTTAAATTAGGACATCGTACAGGTCTAGTTTTAAATTGAAAATTGAAAATTTAAAATTGAAAATTACCAATGGCTAATTACAAATACGATTTAAGAGGTGTTTCTGCGACTAAAGATGAAGTTCATGCAGCTATTAAAGGATTAGATAAAGGGCTGTATCCGAATGCTTTTTGCAAGATTTTGCCAGATGTGGCGGGAGGAGATAAGGATTACGTAAATTTAATGCATGCGGATACTTCTGGTACAAAAACCAGTTTAGCTTATTTATATTGGAAAGAAACGGGAGATGTTTCTGTTTGGAAAGGCATTGCACAAGACGCCTTGGTGATGAATCTAGACGATATGGGCTGTGTAGGTTGTGTTGATAATATCTTATTATCTTCTACCATTGGTCGAAATAAGAACCTAATAACTGGTGAAGTCATTACTACTTTAATCCAAGCAACGAAAGCATTGACCGACCAATTGGCTGGTTACGGTATAAATGTACATTCAGCAGGTGGAGAAACAGCAGATGTTGGAGATATAGTGCGAACGATTGACGTCGGCTATACGGCTTTTGCTAGAATGAAAAAAGAGGATTTAATTGTCAATGAAATTAAACCAGGCAATGTTATTGTCGGATTAGCTTCTTATGGACAGGCTACTTATGAAGATGCTTACAATGGAGGAATGGGGAGTAATGGATTGACTTCCGCTAGACATGATGTATTAAGTAAGGAATATGCCAAAAAATACCCTGATAGTTTTGATGCGAACACGCCAGATGAAGTCGTTTATATTGGGTCTAAGAAGCTAACAGATAAAGTAGATATTGATGGAACACAAATAGATGTTGGAAAATTAATTTTATCTCCAACTCGAACTTATTTACCCATTATCAAAGCTATTTTGGATGAATTTAAAGGACAAATTGATGGGATGATTCATTGTACAGGTGGTGCGCAGACGAAGGTGATTAAATTTGTAGACAATGTACATATTATTAAAGATAATTTATTGCCAATTCCACCACTTTTTCAACTAATTAAAGAGGAATCTGATACAGATTGGCGAGAAATGTATCAAGTATTTAATATGGGGCACCGTTTAGAATTATATGTTAATCCAAATATTGCTGAAAGAATTATTGAAATTGCTCAATCTTTTAATGTAGTTGGACAAATAATTGGTAGGGTAGAAGAAAGCGAAGCGCCTAAGGTGACCATTACTGCTCCTGATGGTCGAAAAATGGATTATTATAATTAGTAAGAATGCCTTTCTGAATTATTTAAAAATAAACAAAAAGCGAGAAAAATGATTAAATTTAGGCAATTAATTAAAGGAAAAGCGAGTTATTTATTAGTTTGCACGAAAATTGAGGTACAGTTTGGTAAGTAGCAATAAAAATGTTTAGAGAATTAAGACACATTAAATTTAGACTATGGGTATGCTTCTGTTTGATGACATGGGTGAGCTTGCTATATGGTCAAATTAATAACACCAATTCATCCATTATTTTTTGTGGTAAAATTGCAGATGTAACGACTGACCAAAATGTCACCCTTCGTTTTTATAAAGATTTCCTTACTTTTGAAGAACTTATCTATACGGCTCCAATTCTTAATGATTCTTTTTATTTAAAAATACCTTTCCGAGAAAATACTTCTGGTTTTATTGCATTTAGAGGAATTAATGTACCCGTTTTTGTAGAAGCATCCGATAGCCTCCACATTAATTCAACCGCTAAAGACTTTTCTGAGACTCTTTCCTATACCGGTAAAGGTAGTCTAGCCAATAATTATTTAAAAGAAACTTTCTTACTATTTGATGTTAACGATGCTAAGCGTATTGCTGATGGTATGGCAAAAAATACAGCCACAGGCTATCAGAAATTATTGACGAATTATAAACAGCAAAAATTAGAATTTCTAGCTACTTTTCTAACTACTAGAGATACTCAATTTACCAAACCCTTTAATGAATATGTACTAGCGGATATTAATTATTGGTGGGGGCAGAATTTAATGCGGTATCGAGCAGAACATCCAGCTTCTGATATATTACCGATTTCCTTGAATTTATCTGATGCGTATTTTGAATTCATGGATACGCTGGTTTTAAATAATGAAGGAGCGTTGAATAATATCAATTACCTTTTTTACCTGAATCAGTACACTGCTTGGCGGCAAGAAAGAATTGCCAAAGGAAAACTTAAATTTAAAAATACTCCAGAAACTAAAAAGAAATTACTGAAAGTAAAAATGGTAGAGACCTTTGCTAAAGTAATGATTGAAGGACTGGAGGTTAGGAAAGCCGCTTATGATGAATTATCCAGTTTTTATAAATTAGAGCGTGGCTCAGAGGTCTTATATTTACAAGTTATTACAAATGACCGTTTTGCTTACCCTTTCCAAGGTAAACGATATAGAGATAAATTTCTTAAAATTGAGTTGCGAGATGGGAGAATTGGCTGGATATTTAGAGGAGGCGTTAATTTAAAGCAAAAAATAGTTTACACCAAAAAGTGGGTGGAAATTCCAGATACTCGCCCTGCCTTGATGCGTAATTTTAAATATGCGAACTTTAAAGGAAAGGTAATGCATTATGCCATTGCTAAGGATCTGTATTGGGATGTCGTAAAAAAGAAGAAAAAAAATCATGCTTTATTCGAGGATTATTTAGCTA
>JBGCFJ010000502.1:0-12216 GCA_045106885.1 Saprospiraceae bacterium | reverse complement strand
GCAAGAAGCTTACAGCGCAGTTAGATAGTTAGCTTGAAAATTGATAATCACGTCTCGGACACCTCCAAAGGCGTCCGACACGTTCGACTAACCATTTATCACTTTTTTATCTGACGCTCTAGTAATAGCAAAATAAAAGGGGAGAGTTATGGAATGACCCTACTTTTCAATTTTAAATTTATTATTTTCAATTTTAGATTTAAAAGTGCCTATCTTCACCATTCAAAAATTATCAAACAATTTCTATGTTCAAGAAAATATTAATCGGTTTATCAATTATTATAGCCATTCTTATTGCTGGGTATTTTTACCTTATTAATTCAGGTATTCAATTACCCGAAGAAACAGATGCTATTATTGAAGAAGTATTAGAGGCAGGGGAGTTGCCAGAATTGATTAAGGGGGAAACTGGTTTTGCTGAGAATGGAGGGGTGAAAATTTGGTATGAAAAAATAGTACCTCAAGATTCAATTCACGGAACCATCTTATTGATAATGGGGCATAGTTCTTCTGCTATGATTTGGGGACCTGAATTCACCAACCCTTTAGTTGATGCAGGCTACCAAGTCATCAGATACGATAATCGAGGGGTTGGCGAATCTGATTGGATGACTAATTGGGATGCTGCTAATCCTTATACCTTAGAAGATATGGCAAAAGATGGAATCGCTGTCTTAGATGCGGCAGGTGTAGATAAAGCACATATTGCAGGTGCTTCTATGGGAGGAATGATTGCACAGCGAGTAGCGCTTAGTCACAGTGAAAGAGTTCTATCTTTAACGTCTATTATGTCCTCTGGATATATGAACGACCCAGAAATGCCCGCTCTGAACACCACAAAGATGCTAGATTTCTTGCGACTTTCTTTAAGATATTTAATGCCGCCTAGTGAAGCAGGAGGGATAAAATTTATGGTAGGTATTCAACAATTATTTCAAGGCAAGGGGCCTTATCGACACCCCATTAAAAAGTCAGCTGAAACTACCTTGTATGAACTCCGCAAAAGAAAAGGAAGAAATGCGAATGTAGGAGATCAACACACTGCTGCTATTGGAGCTTCTGGTTCTCGATTGGAGGAACTGGGCAATATTAAAATGCCAACTTTAATTATTCATGGAAAGTCTGACCCATTGGTTCGATTTGAGCATTGCGAAAAATACGCCCCTTTGATTCCCCACGCCAAAAAATTATTTATTGACGGAATGGGACATGACATGCCAACTATTTATATGGAGCAATATCATACGGCTATTTTGGACATCATTGGCAGTAACACAGCTCTCTGAGCTGTGCGGTAAATAATAAAATTTATCGTATTTAGATATTTGGAGCGCCCCTCATAATGCCAAACATTTGGCTAAAAGTTTAAACCTAGCTTAGACCATAGTCAGTTAAAAAACTAATAATTATCCACTGCCTTAGATCCGTTGCCAATTAATATATACAGTTGGCAACGAATTTGACGAGCTAAATAAAATATTAAGTGATTTTTTAATATCAATTTTTTATCTGACGCTCTAATATTGCTTCTTAACATTATTTTAACAGCTATAATATTTTCAATAAATCACAGTTCTAAAAGCATATTTTTTCAAAAAGTAATCTGCATTTTCTAACTCCTAAATTTATTGTAAAATGAGCACCTTCTTAAACCAAAGGCAACAACCTTTGTTTGCCCCGATTACTTTTTTGTCTACCATCATTCTTTTATCATTACCTTTTCTGGGGCATAGTCAATGCTTTCTGAATACGGCGACTAATCAATTTGAAACCGCTACTGGTGAACCTTGTGTGAATACCATTATCACAGCTGTTCCTTTTCTAAGAATTGCACCTGATGCTCGGTCGGCAGGGATGGGGGATGCAGGAATTGCTGTATCGGCAGATGCTAGTGCTTTACATTTTAATGCTTCTAAGTTGGTCTTTGCAGAAGAAAAAGCGGGCTTTGGTTTAACTTATACACCTTGGTTGCGAGCATTAGAAGCAGATGATAGTTTAAAGAATAATTTTTATTTAGGCTATGCTTCAGGCTATGTTCAAATCGACCCATTGAATGCAATAGGATTAGGCATTCGCTATTTTTCATTGGGAGAAATGGTTTTTGTTGATGAAAATGGAGTACCAATAGGAATTGGTAAATCAGATGAATTGGAAATCAATGTAAGTTTCGCAAGAAAATTTGCAGAAAGATTCTCTGCTGGTTTGGGGGTAAAATACATTTATTCCAACTTGGCTGGGGGGATTTCAGGTATTAATGCAGGTTCTTCTATTGCTACGGACTTCTCTTTTACTTACCAAACACCCGTTCTAACAATTGGCTTAGCTGCTACCAATTTAGGCCAAAGAATAACTTACACTAGCTCCATAAATAAAGATTTTATTCCCGCTAATTTAGGGCTCGGCATTGCGTGGAACAAAGCACTCAATGAAAATACGAAACTAACTTTAACAACTGATATTAATAAATTATTAGCGCCCACACCTGACCCCGCTGGTGCAGATGAAAATTTTGATGGTGTTCCAGATTATCGACAAAGAGCGTATTTACCAAGTGTATTAGGCTCATTTTCAGATGCACCTGGTGGTTTTTCAGAAGAACTTCGAGAATTAATGTTTTCTTTTGGAGCAGAAGTTCAATTTAGAGATTTTCTTGCTGCTAGAGTAGGTTATTTTACAGAACATTCCACTAAAGGTGGTCGAAAATATTTAACAACAGGATTGGGCTATACTTACAAATTTATCACCCTTAATGGGGCTTATTTAGTAACTACGAAGAGTGAAAGAAGTCCTTTAGATAATACCTTTAGAGTGAGTTTACTATTTGCTTTTAACAATCAGAATCGTTGATAAAAACGAAGAATGAGTAAATGAGAATCTGTTGGAATGAATGTTTTCCAACGGATTTTTATTTACACAACGAATTGGGATTAATTATTTTTGTTATTAAATTGCTCCTAAAATAATTTATGAAAGCGAGCCTGTGATGCAATATTAAAATCCACCTATTTAAATCCGTGATGCCCTTATCCGTGATATTCATTTTCTATCACGGATAAGGGCATTACGGATTTAGACATTAATAATCTGAGGTTCTAAATCTTGTTAATCTTGCAAAATCCTGTCATCCTGTAGTATCATTGCCTTCCGTTCCAATACATCCGCTGATTGCAAAATCTTATTTTTTAACTTCACTGAATAATCTGCTGGAAGACCTTCCAAAAATTGATGAACTGCTTGTGCCGCTGGTACACTAGAATGTCCACTCAGAATAGTTTGCGACCAGCGTTTTGGAAAGAAAATACCGCCTGTTTGTTGGATTTCTTGGACCAACTCCAAACTTGGAACAATGTATTTTTCAGCGGAAACTGCTCGTAAGGGATGATGCAAATATTGTAAAGCACGCCCCACCCAAGGTTCTTTTGCTCGATTTTCTTTTTGTTTTAAACTTTCAAAAAAAGCATCTCTTACCGTTTCATCATTTGACAAAGCAGGCGTGATAAATGCCATCGCCGCTTTTCGGTCAGGATTCGTAATTCTAGCTAATTGTTGTGCTAAAATTTCAGTACCATTATCCACATTTCTAACCGCTAACTCATAAGCCAAAGTAGTAAATTCATTTTCTGATAAAGTAAAGTCTTTGATAGTCAATTTTTCGGACCATAAATCCTGTAATTGTTGAATGCCTTTAGGCGAGCGAGTAATCGAGGCATAGGCATCAAATAAGGTCTTTTTTCGACCAGAATTATCTGCTTGCTGCATTAGTTGCCATAATAAAATCTCTATTTTTTCCGCATTTGCCAATTGGTCGTCAGCAGATAAAAAGCCCCAAAAAGTAGTGCGTAAATAGCCTAAACGACTGGATAAACCTTGAATTTCTTTTTCAGCGGGCAATCCAACTAACAGCGTTTCCAAAATTTGTTTAGGGGCAATTTGCCCTCGTAACATACTTTCGTATAAAGAAAACCAAGCAGCTGATTTGGTCATTTCATCTTCGACCGTTTGGATATTCTCCAATAAATAGACTTGACTTTTTTCATCTAGTTGAAAAAATCCGTAAGCTTTTTCCGTAACGTGTGGTAAGATAAAATCTGGTGTTGGTTTACCTGCCAATTGGGAAACGACTGTCTTTTCGGTTAAAATTTGCAGTGGATTTTTTTCAATTACCCCATTTGTCGAAGTTAATAAGGTGGTATTTTCTTGCCAGATATTTCCACCCGAAGTGGTATTTTGAAACTCCAATTCATAGCTCCCGATTTTTCCATCCTTAGTCAGCAAATTCGCTTTCAGCCAAGGCATACCCGATTCTTTTACCCAAGCCTGACTCCAAGTTTTCAAATCTAAATCGGTTCGTTTATCTAAAATAGCAATCAAGTCATCCCAAGTCGCATTATCAAAAGAGAAAATTTTTAAATATTCTTGTAGTCCTTCTTGGAAAGTTGCCTCGCCCATAATCGCCTCCAATTGTTTCATGACTACAGGTGCTTTCTGATAAATAATCCGCCCATATAATAAACTCGCCTGATTCAAATTGTCCAATTGCTGTTGAATAGGGTGACTACCTGCAGAACGGTCTTCGCCGTAAGCACTTGGATGATGTTTTTGTAAAAAACGTAAATCGTGGTTAATTTTGGGGAAATTAGGATTAACCATTTTAGCGGCCATAAAATTGGCAAATACTTCTTTTAACCAGACATCATTGAACCAATCCATTGTCACTAAATTGCCAAACCACATGTGCGCTGTTTCATGAGCAATCAGCGAATTACGACTCATTTTTTGATTAATCGTCGCATTTTCCTCTAAAAATAAAGAACGGTCTTTATAAAAAATAGCACCTGGATGTTCCATACCTCCAAATTGAAAAGCAGGAATTAAGGCAAAATCGAATTTTTTAAAGGGTTGTTGGATACCCGTATATTTTTCTAACCAGCGGATAGATTTTAGGTGCAAATCAAATACTTCTGGCGCATTTCGAGCGACTTTTTCTTCATTGGTTTCTCGATGGTATAAGGTCATCTCGATGCCATCTAAGGTCTCAGTAATGGTTTCAAATTTTCCTGCGGTGAAGGCGAATAAATAAGTGCTAATAACTGGTGTTTGTTCATATTCGTAAACCATTTTTTGCCCAATTTGCTCTTTTTTGACTAATGGATAATTCGCCAAAGCAGTCCAATTTTTAGGCACATTTAGTTTTAGTTTATACTTTGCTTTGATATTAGGTTGTTCAAAACAAGGAAAAGCAGTAGCCGCTTTATTGGGCACAAAAAGGGTGTATAAAAAATCTTTATTCCGATTCAGCGCCTGTTCACCCGCTACGAAAGTGGTGGTAAAACTATTTTGTCCTTTTTGTAAATTTTCTTTTGGAATAATCACATGTCCATTACTCAACCGAAAATCCATTTTTGCTTTACCTGTTTGATGAATGCCAATTGTAACATCTTCTAAATTAGCGTAGTCCAAAATCACAGATTCATTTGTGTTTTCTAAATCAAAGCGAATTATTGCCTGACCAATAATTTTTTTATCTAAGTTATCTGGAATAAAAAATTCCAAATCATATTCCACATTTTTGATTGTTGCTTTTCGGTGGTCTGCTAAGGTTTTAGAGACGCCTGATTCGACTTCCATTAGTTGAGGTTTTTGGCAGGAGAATGTAAAGGTTAAAATGACGAAAATTAAAAAAACGATAAAAAATGGACGGAGCATTTGAAACGATTAATTTTACTAAATCAGAAAAGTATCAAATAAAATTGATAAATTCGTAGGACTGATAGTAATAAATCTTACTCAAAAGAAAAAAACTATAATTTTAGGCGTCAATTATTTGTGAATGAATATAAATAAATTAGAAGAAAAGGTTATTCAATATTTTACTGATGAGTTGGGGTATCCTAAAGAAAGTATCTTAAAGGAAATTTCCATTTCCCATGGACATGGAACATCTGGGCGTTTTGATTTAGGCATTTATCTTTTTGGAAAACTCAAATTAATAATTGACATCAAAGATACTTCTAATAAGAATTTAAAGTTTTTACTAGAAAAAGATGCTAGTATGAATGAATTTGGTATTCATTATTATATGATTACTAATGGCGAAAACTATCTTTGTTTCAATACTTTTACAAATAAAAAAGAGAAAGTACCTTCTTATGAAGAATTAACTAACAAAATTTATTTAGAGCATGAAGAAATTTTCAATTTTTTAGAGGAAAAAAGACAAGCTGGAGAAATAACTACCTATAAATTACGCTCAACTAATAATAACAATCGTTTAAGTAATGGCTATTGGTTTCTAGGAAATGATAATTATATAGCTGTCTCTTTTTGGTCAGGAAATGATTGGAAAAATAGAACACCAAATATTTATTTAGCATTTCTGCCTTCAGGTAAAGTTTCTTTAATTTTTAGCAGTAGAGATTCTAGCATTAAGGCTGATTTTTTTGACGAGCTCGCTTCTATCATTGTTGGATTTAAACAAGGAAAATCTCAAGGGAAATCTATTGCATATTGGGAAAAAAACTTATCTCTAGCTCCTAATCAATTTGTATTGAGTACTAATAGACCTTTCTTAGAGACATTAGAAAAATTCATAAAAACAGACAAAAAAATAATAGACACCTTTATATCTCACGAAATAGATTTAAAAAAGAAAGGGTTAGATGGAATCGGTTTTATAAATCCAGCAGATTTTGATAAAAATTTACAAAAAATTTTAAATTACAGAAAAAATCTTGAAGTTTTAAAACAAAATAAAGGAAGAGATGATGAAGATATTCAAACAAAACATAGTGAAACTACTCCATTAGTACTACAAAAATTACAGCTACAAAATATAGGGCATTTCCGTAGTCTAAACTTAGATTTAAATCATAGAATCATCTGTTTATTAGGAGAGAATGGTATAGGTAAATCTACTATTCTTAGAGCCATTTTATTAGGACTAATCGGAGTTGATGAGACTTCTGAAATAGATGTAGAAAGAAAAACCTTACAACAACTATTAAGAATAACAGGACATTCTAAAGGTGCTCCCATATTTGTTTCAAATGGTTATATTCAAGTAAAATATGACTATGGAAAATCTTATACGAATAGGATTAATTTTGAAAAAATAACGGATGAAATAGATGTCAGAATATATGATGCTATTGAGACAAACGAAGATTCTTTTGGAGCTACTAATGGCAATTATTTAAATAATTTGGTGATTGGGTTTTCACAAGTTCAAAGCAGAGAAAGTAAGGAGGCTGATAATAATTTAATATTAATCAAAAAAGCGCATGTAAAAGATATTCTGCCCTTGTTATATGATGAAGCAGATAATCGTTTCCAACAATTATCAGAATGGATAATTCGATTATATGCAGAGTCGCTTACTAATGTAGAAAAAGAAGGGGAGCGAAAAATAATTGACTTTGTTTTTGAAGTAGTCGGTGAGATAATTGGAGAAGCAGTTGTATTTGAAAAAGTCAATCACTTAGATAATTTACTATGGGTAAGAGTCAACAGTAATGACGCTGTTCCTTTCCACTTAATTAGCCAAGGTTTTAAAAATGTTTTTGCTTGGGTGGGACATTTTATGAAACGCTTAGCAGAAGCAAATGATTATGCTCCTGGTTTTATGAATAAACCTGCCCTACTTCTAATAGATGAAATAGACACTTACCTTCATCCAAAATGGCAAAAAAATATTCTTCGAGTCTTAGCCGAAAAATTTCCTAATACGCAAATAATTGTTACTACTCATTCTCCCTTAGTTGCTAGTCATTTACCTACAGAAAGTAAAGCGGTTTATATTATCAAAGAAGATAAAGTAATACCAATTAAGCATATTTATGGAAAAGAGATTGCTAGTATTTTTTATCAATGGATGGGAGTTAAAGAAAGACCGAAAGCCATTCAAGATAAAATTGACTTACTTTTTGTAGAATTAGATAAAGAAAACATGGAATCAGCTAAACAATTGTATGACGAATTGAAAATAAATTTAGGAGAAGATGATGAGGTTTTAGTAGAAGCAAAGACTTATATGCAGTTAGTTGAAAATTAAATTGATTTATGCGCTTTATTAAGAAAAGAACCAATGAACCAAAAGCCTTAGTTGATTTCAAAAAGAAACTTCACGAAGGCGATACGATTCCAACCGACCTATATGCGGCATTAAGAGACGATGATTCAGGGGCATTTAATGAATTGCAAGAAATTTTAGCAAAAGAACAAGGCTATGTCTGTGCTTATTGTTTAGGTACACTATTAAAGACAATAGAAATAAATGGTGAGGAAAAAGAAGTATTGAGTATGAAGGTAGAACATTTCATGCCTAAAAGTATCTTTAATGGAAAAGTGAATTCTCAAAAACAAGTCCAAAAACTTTGCGATAAAAAAGTGGTTAAAAGAGCTGATTTACGGATTGAATACAATAATTTATTCGCTGTCTGTCAAGGAAGAAGTGGACTAGGAGAAACACATTGCGATACACCTCCTAATGGGAAAGGAGATAAAGAACTCTGTGATATTCCTAATCCTTCGGAAGGAAAAGCTAAAAAGTTTGATTTACAATTAAGATATACAGCTAATTTTTCTATTGTCTCTGATAATCATAAAGTCAATTCTGAATTAAATACCATCTTGAATTTAAATGAGGAAGATTTAAGAAAAAGAAGAAAAAGTAATTGGAAAGCGGTGGCTAGAAGGATTACAAAAAATTCAGGCGTTCAAAATTGGGAGGCAGTAGGAGGTTTAGAAGTACTTCAATTTGCTAGTCAAGTTTTAGAACAGTATAGGCAACCTACCAGAAATAATCAGTATTTTGAATTTTATGATTGCATCATCTACCAATTAGAAAAAAGAATTAGAGCAATTACAGCTAAGTTATAGCAAAAATCACCGTTTAACCCGACATCATGAAAAAATGCTATCTACTCTTACTAATCCTACCTATTTTTGCTTGCAATCAATCGACACCGACAATAGATGTAAAGGTCAAAGCAGAAACAACGAATAACATTGAAAAGAAGAAGGCGATTATTTTAAAAAATATTAAAGCCTTTTCGCAAGCCTTAATGAACCAAGATTATGATACAGTAGTCGATGCCTATACAGACGACGCTAAAATTTTCCCGCAAAATTCCAGCATATTAACAGGAAAAACAGCTATCCGAAAATATTGGACACCACCTACAGGCAGCAATCGGAAAACAACCTATCATAAAATCACCCCTGAAGAAATCAAAATTTTAGGTGATGAAGCTTATGATTATGGTTATTATGAGGGGAAGTCTATTGGAGAGGATGGTCAAGAAAGTAGTTGGGGCGGAAAATATGTAATTACGTGGAAAGAAGTCGAGCCTGATGTTTGGAAGATGTATTTGGATATTTTGAACTAATGAGAAGTCAGAGGTCAGACCGTCCCAATTCATTGGGACTGTCAGAAGTCAGACAAGTTGGACAAATCCAATCGTTTATTCGATTAAAATCTGACTTCTGACAGTCAATGAAATTGACGGTCTGACCTCTAATTTCTCTCAATTATCGTAAATTCAAATGCCGAATAGAGTAGTAAAAAATAGTTCCGAATCCAGCCATTAATAAAAGATGATAAGCTAGAAAAGTATAATCTTCTAGTTGCCAGCCTATTACCACTGCTCCTGCAAAATAAATGGCTAATAAACCTTCAAAAATAGTCGTCCAAGAAATACTGGATTGGAAATAGTTCTGCTTACGAAAAGTATCTTTAATACCGTTAATATTAAACTTGGGTGTTCTAACAAAAGGAGATTCTTTTCCCCACCAACCTTGAAGCACCGCAATCGTATTATGTAAGGAAAGTCCCATAGACAATGCTAAAAAGACAGGGAATAAAAAGACGAATTTCGTGACTTTTCTAAAATAGGATTCATCTTTGAGTTCTGCCGAAACATTGGCTACATAGTAAACCGCAATAACAGACAATAAGCCAATTAAGAAAATACCAAAGTAGCGAGTATCAAACCCAATTTCTTGCATGGCAAATAATAGTGGTACACTAAAGACCCCTGCAATAAACACAAAGATGAAAATGGTACTGCCCAATAAATGCCCAGAAGCATGAAGCTTTTGACTTAATTTTAAATCAGATTGCCAGATAGTTGGCAACATCTTTTTAGCCGTTTCTGCACCTCCCTTCATCCATCTAAACTGTTGAGATTTTAGCCCATTCATTTCAGCGGGTAATTCGGCAGGAGAGCCAAATTTTTCTAAAAAGATAATTTCCCAACCTTTTAATTGTGCTCGATAACTCAAATCTAAATCTTCCGTCAAGGTATCTGCTTCCCAACCTCCTGCACTAGCAATCGTCTCTTTTCGCCAGACACCTGCGGTTCCATTAAATTGCAATAAATAATTTCCTGATTTCCGACCCTGTTGTTCTACCGTAAAATGCACATTCAATTGCATCGCCTGCAATTTGGTTAGCATCGAATAATTTTGGTTGATATGCTCCCAACGAGTCTGTACCACTCCAATTTTTGGATTTTTAAAATAAGGAATTGTATTTAATAGAAAATCTCGACGAGGTAGAAAATCTGCATCAAAAATGGCGATAAAATCACCTTTGGCTTGTTCAGTAGCTTCTTTTAATGCACCAGCTTTATAACCTGTTCTATCTATACGGCGAATTTGTTTGATTTGAAAACCTTTGGCGGCGTAGTAGTCCACTTTTTTCTTAACAATGTCCACCGTTTCATCTGTAGAATCATCAAGAATGTGAATTTCAAATTTATCTTTGGGATAATGAAATTCGGTCACCCTATCAATCAATCTTTCGATGACATATAATTCATTATAAATAGGCAATTGTATAGTGACAAAAGGTAAATCCTCATCAGTTACTTTTGTTGGTTCAGAATTTACCAACGGGTAAACAGGTTCTCCCTTACTATATTTATACAATAAATGAAATTGTAGTAAACAGTAAGTGGTGATGTAGAATAATGCCACACAATAAATTCCTAAAATAGTATATGCCAAAATGGACATTTAATTAGTTTTCGGTTATGTAAAATCGCTGTTTAAAGCCAAAAATAGTGTAAATATGAAGTATAAGAATTGCTAATTGTTCTAAAAGGACTGTTGCTGACCTCTCTAAATGGGCTAAATGTTTTTTATTTGACTATTCCTGATGAATTAATCCGTTATAACAACTTAAAAATTGTCCATAAAATCTTATGCCCAGCTAAAATGGTCCCTTTCAAAGTACCAGATACCTTAGAAACGCCAATTCGCTTTCGATATGTCATGGCAACTTCTGTACATTTTAATTGATGCTTCGCTGCTTTTACTTGCATTTCTACGGTCCAACCAAAAGTTTTATCTTGCATATCTATCGCCACCAATTGTTGCCATTTGATAGCTCTAAAAGGCCCTAAATCTGTAAAACTATAATTATAAAATAAACGGATTAGATTCGTAGCTAACCAATTGCCAAAGATTTGTTGCGGCATCATGGCACCAGATTCCATATTCCCCAAAGCTCTCGACCCAATCACCATATCCATATCTTTTTCTATAATTGGTGCAACAAGTTTAGCCATTTCTTCGGGGTGGTCAGAATAATCGCCATCCAAAAAAACAACAATATCTGGTTGTTTTTGGCTAGACTTTGCCTTAATATGGGCAATACCTTTCAAACAGGCATTTCCATACCCCTTTAAAGGTTGGTCCACAACAGTTGCACCATTTGCTAAAGCAACTGCCTTGGTATTATCGGTACTATTATTATTACAAACAATAACCTCTCTAACTAAATCCTTAGGGATGTCTTTGAGAACCTTTCCAATAGAATCTTGCTCATTATAAGCAGGAATGATGACGTCAATAATTGCTGGCATGTTATTTCTGTGAAACAGACGCTTGTCTGATTTTTAAATAGACTTGTTACCCTTTAAAAATGACTATATGAAATTTAGATTTTTTCAATAGTTTTCTTTAAAAATTTATTGAATAGTCCTTCTATTGAAGAACTTTTTAGAGGAAAATAATGGGAAAAGATATTTTCAGATAGTTATAATTTAAAGGGTAACAAGTCTAAGGGGCGAAGAAAATAATAACCTACCAGCCTGGCGGATTCTTTTTACTTTTAGCTGCGTTAAAATTATTCAACGTAGCAACGGCTATGCTGAATAATTTTGCCTTGCTAAAAGAAAAAATAACCTCGTCAGTTCTGGTAGGTTATTTATT
>JBGCFJ010000501.1:0-4739 GCA_045106885.1 Saprospiraceae bacterium | reverse complement strand
AAAAAACAAATTGGAAAAAATTTTAAATGCTAAAAAAAACCAGCAGCATTTTAATACTGCTGATTTTAATGAAACACTATATTAGAAACACTCTCAAATAATATTTAATTGATTTTCACCAACTTACAAGGAGAAATATCTTGTATTTTTTTTAATGCAAAAAAATACAAGATAGCTAAATGTAAGCTTAGTAACGAATCTAAATAATAGCTTCTTAATTATGAAAACAAAATTGCTAGGAAATTAACCTTTAAACAATAATTCGTTCTTTTTATCTCAGAAAAAAATCAAAAAAATGACGAGTGGTTATAAATTAATGATGAATGGTAATTTTCTAGTTTATAACCTCCATTGAATTATATTTTTTATTTTCGAAATTAAAATTCAATTAAGGTATTTAAGTACCACATGCTAATTAATTCGGTAATTTTAAGCCATCTTTTTCCGCTATTTTTCCCTTAAAAATTAGGTAGTGCTACATTTGTAAGGCTATGTCTAAGTAAACCCCATAAGAAACATTGAGTTTATAAAATATTATAGCCTTACATTTATAGCACTACCAAAAAACAAAATATATAAATTTAATATATTTCTATAATAAAAAGGTTCTACTGAAAAAAGGTCGATTTTGGAACAGGTGTCAGACACTTATCATGTGTAAATGATTCGATTTTAATAATTAAAACATCTGTATTTTATTAAATCAAAGTGTCCGACACCTTTTTTCAGTAAGACTATAAAAATAAAATATTAAAACATCCACTACCTTTTATTGAACTAAATCAAACTCAATTCTTACTTTCCTAATTTTACGAGTACCTTTAGCATTTTTAGCCGTTATTAGTGACAAATTCTGTAGGCAAATTAGCACAAAATTAGCGTAAAAAATAATTTTTTTTGACTTCCTGCAAACCGTAAGGAACGTGTTCTAGATGAGCTACTTCGTAATCGCAAAATTTATTGGACGAACAACTTAGATAGACTTGTCGATTTTTCATACTAAAATTACGCATTCATTAAAAAACTAGGCTCTTTGACAATTTTTGCATTGTTCCCATCGGACGACGAAGTCACCCGACGGGAACAACCGTCTCATCGGATGGCTTCGCCGTCCGATGAGACTAATAAAGTATCTTTTGCAAAAATTGTCAAAGAACCAAAAACTATACCATGGGGAATGAAACCTCAAAGGTGGTTCCTTTGCCTAATTGGCTAAAAACTTTGATCGTTCCTTTATTTATTTGCACTAATTCGTGGACAATGTGCAGTCCAAGCCCCGTGCCTTTCTCCCCTCCAGTCCCTCGTTTACTTTTATTTTTTTGTAATAAAAAGATAGCTGCTAATTGTTGTTCATCCATTCCTAAACCAGCATCTCTAATTTTTAATACTAAACCATCTTTATCTGATTGGGTCATCAGCTGTATTTCCCCACCTTTTGGTGTGTACTTGATTGCATTATCTATCAAATTTCTAATAATCGTCCTTAATGCATTCGCATCTGCAAATACTTCTATATCATTTGGAATTTCTTGAATTACGCTTAATTTTTTTTCTTCAATTAGGGGTTTAAACATACTCAATACTTCTTCTGTTATTACGGTCAATTTAAGTAATGCTGGATCATAAGGTAAGACATTCTTTTGCATCAATGCCCATTTTAATAAGTTGTCCGTCAGCTTATTCATAGCAAGTGCGTTACGTTCTATTTCATTACCTAATTTAAATAAAAGGTCAAATTTTTCGTTTTGAATCAAATAATTCACTTTTTTAGCGATTCCACGAAAAGATAAAGCAGGTTTGCGAAGGTCATGCCCGATGATGGCAAACAGGCGGTCTTTTGTCAGGTTAAGCTGCTCCAATTGAGCTTTCTGTTGATTAATCTGCTGGTTCTTTTTACGCAGATTCATAAAGAACGCCCCAATGATTAAAGACAACAAAGCAAGACCTGCAACAATAGCGATATAAATTTGATTGCGTGTATTCAGCAAAGCATTGTCTTTGCTCAAAAGGGTTATTTTTTGCTCTTTTTGTTGGGTTTCATATTTAAGTTGTAGGTCATTTAAGTTGGTTTGAATTTGTGCGGTATTGATGCTATCCAATCGTTGCTGACCCTTTTTAAAATAATGAAGCGCTGCTTTAAAATCTCCTTTTGCCTCATAAAGTTTCGATAATTCTACTTCGCTGTTTGCTATTGCATTATAGTCTGGTTTAGGAGGACGGTTTTCAGAAAACCAGATTGATTTTTGGTACGCATCTATAGCTAATTGATATTGTTTTAATGCTCTATAATAAGCCGCTTTAGTTTCATAGACCGTACTAGAGAATCGCATTTCAGTAGAATCTACTAGCATGTCTAATTTTGCTAAATTGGCAGGAATACGCTTATCTAAATGATTAGACTCAATCAAAAGTACTGTTACATTGGCTAAGGTGTATTTTTCGGCACGAAAATCTTTTATTTCTTTGGCAACAACAGCTGCGTTGTCCATTAAAATGATAGCACTATCTAATTTTCCTATATAATAGTAGGACCACGCTATCTCATACATTGTCCATACTTGGTTTGGGGCGAAATCTAATCCTTTTTTATAATAAACTATTGCCTCTTCTTCTCTTTCAGCCTTAGACATCGTACTTCCCATCATGTAATAGGCTAGGTATAATTGATTAGAATCTTTGGCAACTTCCAATGCTTTTTGTGCATAAACCATTGCACTATCAACACCTACTTCATGTTCCTGATACATGTAACATTTTTGTAGGTATAAGCCTACCGCACCATCCATTTGATTGGTCTGCTGTAAATATTTCAATGCAATAGGGTATTCTGACTCAAAAAAATCTACGTCCCATTCTCTACTACTGGGTAACATCTTAGCATAATAAGTTGTCCAATTATGTTTAGTAGGCTTTTGTTGACAAAATGCCTTTACTTTTTTGACTGTGTTTGAGACACCTTTACCTTTCTCTCGATCTACGAAATAATCAATAAAGTCCCAAAAGTCTTCAATCTCAATTGAATCAAAATTTAAGTTTTGGAGTGCAATGGAATCATATTTTGGCGTAGTATCATTAGTAGCTAACACAGCACAATAAATACAACAAGTCAGTACTAAACAAAATATTTTCTTCATAATTGATGGCAATTTTCAAAATGTGCTGTTATAAAATGTTTTGATTAAATACCTACTTACAAATTAGATATTTTGATGCGTTACACTATCGGTAATTCCAACTCGAATGTTGCTCCGTGATGCCAATTATTTCTAACTTTAATAAGCCCTTTGTTTAATTTCACTAAATCTTTGACCAGCGTAAGCCCCAATCCTGTTCCTTTTTCGCCCGCAGTTCCTCTTTTACTTTTATTAGGTTTTAGTTCAAAAAGGGTATCCATTTTATCTGGCGCTATACCGATTCCCGAATCTTCGACCCGAATGATAATTGTTTGCTCTAGTTGTTCAACAGATAGCGCTATGTGTCCACCATCAGGCGTATATTTAATTGCATTATCCACTAAATTTCTAATAATCGTGGCATAAGCATTTTCATCTACAAAGACTGTTGCACTATCATCAATAGTAATATTTAAAGAAATATTTTTATCTGCTGCCATCTGATTAAATAGCATTAATATTTCTTGAGTAGCTGCTCCTACCTTAATATTTATTGGGCGATAAGGTAAAATATCTTTTTGTTGCAATGCCCATTTCAATAAATTATCCAATAAATTATTCAATGAATAGGCCGCTTTTTCTAAAGAATGCCCATATTGATTTAAGGTATCAAATCGTTTTTCTTGAAGTAAATAATTCACTTTTTTAGAGATACCACGAAAAGCTAAGGCGGGTTTACGTAGGTCGTGACTAATAATGGCAAATAGATTATCTTTTATCGTATTTGCTACTTTCAACTCTTTTTCTCTTTCCAGAATTTCTGTTAGGTTTGTTAATATAAAAGTATACCCAAGGTGTAAATTTCCTCTTTCAAACTTAGCTATTTTCAATTGGTATATTTTTTCTTTACCATCTATGCATAATTTTAATTCCCTAGTTTTCTTTTTTCCTACTTCAAGTTCCTCGACCAATGCGTTTATTTCAGGCAAGGTCAATTGACTATTTTTCGATAAAATCGTTAGAATATTTTTTTCCAAGCGTAATGCACCAAATTCTTGTGCAGCTATTTGATTCTTATTTATAATATCAAATTTAGGATCCGTAAAAAATGCCAAATCAGAGATAGAATCTAATAAATCCTTAATGGTTCTATTAAAAGGGTTGTATAGAAAACGATAGTTAGAAACAAACCAAGTGATACTTAGCACAGTAGTCAACAAAACAATTCCAGAGTTAGAGATTCTCCATTTCTCCGTTTCAGGAGATTCCATGGCGAGACTTTGTAAGACTGGCAGCACCAAAAAACAAAGGAGCGCCAAGATTTTGGGTATTCTATCTTTTTTTCTTCTTATAATTTCTACCAACATGACAGCAAGGGTAATCCCTCCTGAAAAAAATAATACATAAATTTGGCTAACTCTTGCAGCAATAGATTCTGTTTTATACCGAAACTTCCAGTAACCATCAATTTTTTCAGGTGCTAATTCATACAAATAATGGCTACCCGCCAGAAGTTGAAAAAAAAAAAAAAAACTGACATAATTACAGGAGTTGAAAATTACGTCAATTTGAGGCTACCCGCCTAACGTTGTAAATTACTTTTTATAAAAAGTAATTTACAACGTT
>JBGCFJ010000500.1:0-7203 GCA_045106885.1 Saprospiraceae bacterium | reverse complement strand
TCTCAGCCTCTCGGCCTCTCAGCCTCTCAGCCTCTCAGCCTCTCAGCCTCTCAGCCTCTCAGCCTCTCAGCCTCTCAGCCTCTCAGCCTCTCAGCCTCTCAGCCTCTCAGCCTCTCCCAAAGTAAAATCAAATAGCGTCGCATTTGCCACCGTCAAATAATCACTTCTTTGCATAATTACCGAATCTGTCAAAGACCCTGCATTAAAAGCAGTCTTTTTATTTTTCAGAAGTTCAACATCTACAAATAACTCAAAAGGTAAGATAGGTTCACCAAAAGGAGGGACAGAACCAGGTACTAATCCAGTCAGTTCCATTAATTCAACAGCAGTGGCAAATCTTGTTTTTTTAGCCTTTTTGCCAGCCGCTTTAAAATAAGCCTTGATTTTTTTATTGTCCATCTTTCTATCGGCAGGCATCACAAATAAATAAAAAGCTTTTTCTATTTTATAAACAATGGCTTTTGCGCCTGTTGCTAAGGCTTCTCCACGATATTCAGCAGATTGCTCGGAAGTGTAAGTGGGTGGATGATGAAGGGTTTTATAAGTAATTCCTTCTTTTTCTAAGGTAGCAATAATCGTTTCAAAAACAGTCATACTGAAAGGGTTTTAGGTTTGGGTAGAATAGGTCATCTCCTGTAAAATTCTTATTAAGCAATGGATAAAAAATAAGTTGGACATTTAGATTTAGTATTTAATTCCCCACGAGGGCGCATCTCAAATTGTCGTTTGTAACTTAGTAGTCCGTCAAGATGATAGTGTCGGGTTATATTTGGATGAGTTTTGAAGTTGTACTAGGCAAAAAACGCAGACATAGCCTTTGCTATGACGAGTATTTTTAACGACGTACAGCTTTAAAAATCGCCAAATTACCCGACAATATTAACTGGACTGACTACTCAGACCAGCCGTCTAAGCTACTTTTAAGGTCCAATTAATTTTAATGCGCCATTTTGAGATGCCCCCCACGAATTAAAGTTGTTCAAGTTATTTTTTGCTATTACTAAAACACATCCGTGATGCCCATATCCGTGATATATTCATTCTATACTGAAATTTATCCGTATTACATTGGGGTTGTGTAAAAAAACCTCATTTTATAAAAATTAATGTAAGTTCAAACTGTTTTCAGAAATTCTGTTTAAGCGGCATGGGCGAGTTCCTCATTTTGGTGAGTGTTATGTTTCAAAGCAACATATTCTTTAAGTAACATAGGCTTTCCCGTTTTGATAAAATGCTTTAAACTCTGTCTAATAAAATCAATGAAAGCAATCTTCCTTAATTTACAGGTCATATAAATGGAAAGCAAAGTAGCATAAGCCTCTGCTCCTTTAGCTGATTTACTACCAAAAGAAACCTTTCTTTTCATCACGCCAATACGCATCAAATATTCACCGTAATTATTATGACAAGGTACATTAGGATGTTCTACAAAAGTTAGAATACGTGGTCGTTGATTACGTACTTTTTTGATGATTTCGGTTAAAATTTCATTAGGGTTTTTCCAATTTATCAATGCATCTAGCCTAGCATGCAGTTTAACTAAACGGCGTTGAAATGTTGCTTCTCCTAATTCCTTTCTTTTTTCTTGAAGTCGCTCCCCATCCTTCAATATTCTACGAAATTTGACATAAAATTTAAGTACGCTGCGTAATTTTGGAAAGGCAGCATATAATTTCCTAATTTTCCTCAACAAATGAGCCATACAACTCTGTTGTTCACATAATAAAGACATGTAGGCACGCCAACCGTCTACTACTAAAACACCTATGAAATATTCTCCTAATATTCTATGTACTACATCTTTGCCCCTCGACTTATCTATCGTATAAATCGCAGATTGTGTTGAACCAAATACCCATAACCACCAATTTTTTCCTTGAACTCGCCAGCCTGTTTCGTCTGCGTGTAATATTTTCGACTGTTTTACATCTTCCAATATCTCTTCATATACTGGTTGCATTATTTTTGCGACTCGAATTATTTGTCCAACCAATCCTGATGTACTTATTCGTTGACTAAACAAGGTCGTCAAATAGGCACTTATTCTTGTGAAAGGTAGGCACATACTCAACCATAAATAAACGATATGTACTGTGGTATTAAGCCCTATATCTGCCTTAGGTAAGGCTAAGTCTGTACTTGCTGTTGTTACTTTTTGGCAATTGATACAGTATTTTTGCTCCTGCAATACTTCTATTATCTCTGTTTCCTTTGGTAATTCGATTATATCCTCTATTATTCGACTTTTACTACTCGGTAGTACAGGGGCTGTCGATAAATCTTTCCCACAATTATCACATTTGTCTACCTCAGCTATTCCTTTTTTTGTTACTGGTTTTTCCTTACGCTGATTCCCCGCTCCTTTTCTCCCTTTCTTTCCCCGTTTCTTTCTTTTCCCTTTCCCATCATTACCTACTCCTTTTTGCTCCCATTCTGCCTGCTTTGAGCTTGGTTTATTACTCTTTTTATTAACTTCTTTTAGTTTTAGGTTTACTAACTTTGCCTCTTTTGATTTTAACGACTCTTTTAATTTAGCATTCTCCGCTTTTAAGCGCTCATTCTCTACTACTACTTTTTTATAACTTTTTCGAAGTCGCTCTATTATATCCACCAGCTTCTGCTTGCTTAGTCCTCTAAAGAACCCTAGTGTAGTGGAAATAATAGAATTTAGACTCATTTTTTAAGTGTATGTATTTTTACTTTTTTAGTGATTTAAGGCAAGTTTATAACGCTTCTTTTAAGTTTCCTACTCTTTTTAACTTTATTTTAAAAATACATTCTCAAATTTAATTACTTCATTTTTATCCCTTAATTTCACCGTCTTTCTGAACACAGTTTGAACTTACTAATTAATTTTTGTAACTTATTTGAATTTTAGTAAGTGATTGTTAAAATTTTTTGATTGTTAATTTTTTGTTTTACAAAGTGTTATGACAACAATTTGTAAATTCTCACTAATGGTCAGGAGACCAGCGGATAGCAGTGTCTAGTCTGGAGACTAGACACATCGAGCGCTGATATTTCTAGTCTCCAGACTAGAAATCGCTATCTCGTCGTCTCCTGACGACGCTCGTTTTGAGAACTTACAACAATTTAACAATGTTAGCAATCAAACAATCATTCACTAAAAATTTTAATTACAAATTAAGATTTAATTCAATGTAAAGCTTTCTACACAACCCCTTACATTCGTGATGCCCTCATCGTGTTATTCTTCCCCAACATACAAAATCATATCTACCTCAGAATTTTTGAAAGAAATATCTACAAAAGCACGGCCTTTGATGGCAAAATTTATAGCGGGGTCAAATCCTAAGCCAACTAACCAATGTTTGCCTATCGGTAAATTAGTAATACATCCTCTGCCTTCCGCATTTGTAGTAAACACCGTATCATATTCTGCTAAGTCTTCCCAACCAGGAAAATTAAAGTCCGTAGCATCATATTTTACATATACATCAATGTCTCCAATGATTAACTCATGATGCTGGGTAGTAACACAAGTCTGATTGAAAATCCTAGGGCTTTCGTTTTTCTGGCAAGTTAGAAAAAGACTGCTTATCAATAAAAGGAAGATTGTTTCTTTCAAAATGAATAGTTTTAAATAAAAACGTATTACTTCCAATCTTAGTTTACCACAAATAGACCTTCTTCTTATTAATTAACTATCTAGGTGACGACTAATCCAGGTAGTCATATATACAGCCGATAGTTTGCAATAAACTACCTGCAAACTGCATCCTGTATACTGCCTACTAAACTACGCTTCTTTCAAATAAGCCAAAATATTCATTTCAATTCTTGCTAAAACATTCGTTGTATCTGCCTTTTTAAAAGCTTTCCCAGTAATTTGTTCAAATAGTTCAATATATCTATCAGACACTGATTCTACAAAACTATCGGGCATCGTTGGCATGATTTGTCCTTCCAAGCCCTGAAATCCATTGGCAATTAACCATTCCCGTACAAATTCCTTAGATAAATGCTTTTGTTTTTCGCCTTTTTGTTGTCTTTCCTCAAAACCAGCTTTATAAAAATAACGAGAACTATCTGGCGTATGGATTTCATCAATTAGATAAATCTGACCATCTTTTTTACCAAACTCATATTTAGTATCTGCCAAAATCAACCCTTGTTTGGCTGCCATTTCTGTTCCTCTTTGAAATAAGGCGTAAGTATATTTTTCTAAAATTTCGTAATCCTCTTTTGATACAATGCCTTGTTTCAAGATTTCTTCTCTGGAAATATCTTCATCATGTCCTTCTTCGGCTTTAGTCGCAGGGGTAATAATTGGACTAGGAAATTTATCATTCTCTTTTAAACCTGCTGGCATCGTAACCCCACATAATACCCTTTCGCCAGACCGATAAGTCCGCCAAGCATGCCCTACACAATAGCCTCGAATGACCATTTCAATTTTAAATGGTTCACACGCAACACCTACTGCCACATTTTCATCAGGGGTTGCTTCCAACCAATTTGAACAAATATCTTTGGTGCTCTCCAAAAAATGGGTCGCAATCTGATTTAACACTTGCCCTTTATAAGGAATGGGTCGAGGCAAAATATAATCAAAAGCAGAAATTCGGTCGGAAGCCACCATAATTAACGCTTGGTTTACAGTGTAAACATCCCTCACTTTCCCTCTATAGAAAGCGGTTTGCTCAGGCAAAGTAAAATTGGTTTCTTGAACAGAACGTTCTGCTAATGTCGGTTGTCTTTTCATGTTCTTTTTAATACAGTTAAATTTAACTTAAATAATAACTGCAAAAGTAATAAATTTATAAATGCCTGCTTTCTTATTTTAATTTGTTATTTCTTTGTAGCTACTTTTTGGATAATTAATCGTCTATAAGTAAAAGAAGTCAGATGTCAGACCATTTATTACATAAATTGTCAGAAGTCAGATAGAGTAGCTACAAACAACAGTTAATCAGCTACTTACAAGTCTAAAACCTGACTTCTGACAGAAAAATGTAATTTTTCGGTCTGACTTCTCTTGACTCCCATAAATCAGTTGGGTATTCTTTTTACCAACGAATGAATAAAGACAATGTGTTATTGAAATTATTCATTCTGTTAATACATAAAATTTTAATTTAAAATTTTCTCAATGAAATCTTTGACTAACTTACTTTACGCTGCAATAGGCGCATTTTTATTAACTGCATGCAGCACTTCTAAACCATTGACCATGAATATGGCTTTGGAGAAAGGTACTACTTTTGATTACGAAATTACTTCTACTAATAATATAGGGATGTCTGTCATGGGACAAGATATGTCGGTTGATGGAAAAGCTTCTCAAGATTATAATTTTACGGTCAAAAACATCCAACCAATTGGTATCACAGATATTGATTTTAAAATTGACCGAATTACGGTAGATTTGACCGTTCCTATGACAGATCCTATTTCTTATGATTCAGATAAAGGGAATACCGATTCTCCATTGGGCAGTTTAGGGGGCATCATTGGTAAATCAATGGAAGCTAACTTAAATAAAAACGGAACGGTTACTAGTATTGAAGGAGCAGACGCTATGTTAAAGCAAGTCTTAGGAAAAGTTAAAGGTGGGGCACAAATAGCGACCCTTTTGGAAGGATATATTGGAGAAGAGGCTTTCAAAAACTCTTTTGCTACCATCACTGGATTTTCACAAGGAAAGCCCTTAGCTATTGGTGATTCTTGGTCTAAACAAATGGATACAGAAAGTGGTGTTTCTTTGAATACGGATTATACTTATACTATTAGAGAACGTAGTGGTGGAAAAGTAACTATTGATGTTACTGGTGAATCTAAAAGTGACCCAAATGCTAAGCCTATTGAAGCACAGGGGGTAAAAATGTCTTATAATTTAGCTGGTCCAGTTACAGGCGTAATTGTAGTAGATGAAAAGACAGGTTGGGCAATCACTTCTGATATTCAACAAGATTTATCTGGTAAAATCACTGTTGGTGGCACACCATTAGGCGACATGAATTTAGATGCCAAAATGAAAATTGGCCTTTCTGCTAAGCGGAAATAAATAGTAGGCAGTCAGCAGTGGCAGTAGCAGTAGCAGTGGCAGTAGGCAGTAGGCAGTAAAGTCTTGATTTTCAATATCATTTTTTGCCTAAGGTTACCCGTCTAAGATTGGACATTTTCGACAACAGCGAATCTATATTCGCTGCTACAAGCGTCGGAAAATATAGATTTTCCGTTGTCTATCCTAAAATTGAGTGTCCAACTTTAGACGGGTAGCCCCTTGCCTAAACACAGTTTGAACAGTCTCGAAAATAAATTTCACTATAATAAGTTGATGAGGTAATTATGCTGCCTCATCAACTTTCTTCTCCATCTCTTTCCTATTCTCCATTCCAACTATTATTTCTTTCCTTAGCCATTTCTGTTTTAATAATATCAATTCCGATTCAACCACTAACCCAAGCATTTATTTCAACCATGTAGACCTTTAAGTCCATCTAGTTTGCTCTTTCCTTACGCTAAATTTCTTCATATACCACCTCACCCACTTCGCAACTAGACAAAATATATATAAATTTTTGTTACAGTATTCTGAGTCCTAAAATTCGGAAAAACCCAAAAAATATAGGGGAGGTCTTTAGATAATTCGTCTGATAGTTAAGCAGTTAATTTCTGTTAAAATTATCCATAAAATAAGCACCTACAAAAAAATAATTGTTAGAGGCTTTTCTTATCACTTTTAAAATCAAAAAACATGAGCTATCAAATTAAATGTTTCTCAAAATCTAGTTCTTTCCTTTTAAGCCTTGGTTTATTCTTTATGACACAAAGTTTTTTTAGTTGTGCTACTAATCAAAAAAAATTACAAAAATTAACCAATTCTCAAGTAATCGTTACTTATGAAAAAGAGAGAACAAGAGGGCTAAAAAATCCATTATTTAAAATGGAATTACAAGAAAATCAAATAGTTAAATATACTGGATTAGCAAATGTTCCAGTAATAGGGGAACGAAAAATAACAATTGACCGCACAACTTACGCTGCTATTCTAGAACAATTTCAAAGTACAGATTTTGCTGCGTTTGACACGGTATATAAGGAGAGATTACGTGATTTGCCATTGACTTCTATTACTTTTAAAGCGCATAAGGTCACTTATCAAGAAGTAGCTTGTCCGAAATCACCAAATAAATTGGCCAAGTTGATGGAGGATTTAATACCATCAACCTAATTTTT
>JBGCFJ010000050.1:0-2292 GCA_045106885.1 Saprospiraceae bacterium | reverse complement strand
AAAGAGCCGCTTTCTATTATGTGACTGCACCGCAGGATTGTTATATCAATCAAGCCCTCAAAAAAGGAATTGGCGAAACGGTTAAAGCGGGGGAGGCATTGGTGACGATTATGCCTGCTGATTTTGATTTAGCCGTAGAATGATTCGTGATGCCGATGGATTTGCCATTGGTGCTGAGAGGACAGGAAGTTCGGTTTATTTTTGATGGTTGGCGTGCTTTTATTTTTAGTGGTTGGCCAGGATTGTCCTTCGGTACCTATCATGGACATGTGATGGCTATCGAAAACAATATTAGTAAAAATGGCAAATATCGAGTATTGGTGAGTTCGTATAATGAAAAACCTTGGCCAGATGCTTTAAGAGTTGGGTCGGGGGCACAAGGAATTGCGCTTTTGAAAAATGTGCCGATATGGTATGAATTATGGCGGCAACTAAACGGTTTTCCTGCGGATTTTTACAAGGAAGAGCAAGACAATGAAGGTAAGCCAAAGTTAAAAGCGCCTGTAAAATCGCTAAAATAAGATTATGATTTTTCAAGGAAAAAAAATGAATCAATTGTTAAAATATATACTGTTGTCTTTATTTGCTTTATTTTTTGGACAAAATATAATTGCCCAAACGATAGATGCAACCAAGATTTTCTCAGAATCAGCCTATTTTGAGTGGGTTAGAAAATATCATCCTGTTATTCGACAAGCGCAACTTTTGAATAGAGTAGGGGATGCTTATACGTTAAAGGCTAGAGGTGGATTTGACCCGAAATTTTTTGGAGCAATCCAGCAAAAATCCTTTGATGGTAAGCGATATTTTACGGTAGGTGAAACAGGCTTAAAAATTCCAAGTTGGTTAGGGGCAGAATTTAAAGCAGGGTATAATTGGACGAATGGCGTATTTCTAAACCCCGAAAATAACTTGCCAGCAGCAGGTCAAGCTTATGCTGGTGTAAAATGGTCTTTGGGGAAAGGTTTAAGGATTGATGAGCGCAGGGCTACTTTAGAAAAAGCCAAAATTGTGCAGACCGTCAATCAAGTGGAACAACAAGCAATTATCAATGATTTATTGCTAGATGCAGGTAAAGCCTATTGGAATTGGGTGAATGCCTATAATGATTTAAAAATTTATGAGGCTGCATTACAGTTAGCAAAGGTTCGATTAGAAGGGGTGAAAAGTAGTTATTTACAAGGGGATAAACCTGCTATTGATACGCTAGAAAGTACCATTCAAGTACAAAATCGACAAATATTAGTGAATGATGCCGCAGTTGTTTATGAAAATAGTCGTCGGTATTTATCCAATTTTTTATGGTATGAAAATGAATTGCCCTTAGAAGTCAGTCCGTTATTACGCCCCATTAGCTACGAAAGGATTTCATTACCTGCTGCTGTTATTGATTTAGAGATGACCCTTACTGAATTAAATGACCGTCATCCAATACTTCGACAATACGAATTAAAATTACGACAATTAGCAATAAACAGGCGACTGAAAAAAGAGCAACTTAAACCTCAAATTGACCTCGAATTTAATTTTTTATCAGATGGGATTGATTTTGTAAATCGGCCAAAAGATGCGAACGAAATGGGTGCTTTAGATGCGCTGTTTACCGAGAACTACAAAGCAGGTATTAAAGTAGGCATGCCCTTATTTAGGAGAAAAGAAAGAGCGGATTTGGAACTGGCAGATTTAAAATTATTGGATACCAATTATAAATTACAACAAAAGCGACAAGCCATAAAAAATAAAGTCTTGAATTACCAAGACTTATTGGATAATTCTCGCCGACAAGTAGGGATTAATCAGTTAACAGTTACGAATTATCAAAGTCTTTTAGCCGCAGAAAATGAAAAATTTCGTTTTGGAGAAAGTTCTATTTTTCTGCTAAATAGTCGAGAACAAAAACTAATAGCCGCACAGTTAAAATTGGTCAAATTATTGACTTTGTATCAGAAAAATAGATTGGCTTTAGGCTGGGCTGCTGGGCAACTGGAATAAAGTGAAAACTAATGAAAAATTGATTCACAGACGTACTGTCCGAGGCAATCGCTTGTCATGATTGGTTAAGCAAAATTTATGATTGACCTCGGATTTTTTTTGATATTTTAAAGGCTAAAATTAAAAAAACGGCAGCTTTCCTAGGAAAACTACCGCTTCTTATCCAACTAGTTTTTTATGCAGTTGCGAGTTGCGAGTTACCTGTTACCAGGTAAAACTGGCAAGCCTAATTCGTTACTTGTCCGCTCAAAACGGCTCCTTTAATCACTCGTTTAGCGGATAAGGCAGATTTTCGACTTG
>JBGCFJ010000005.1:0-11881 GCA_045106885.1 Saprospiraceae bacterium | reverse complement strand
ACCCCATAAGAAACATTGGGTTTATAAAATATTGTAGCCTTACATTTATAGCACTACCAGCTCCAGAAATAATACTTTTTTTAGACGAAAACAAATAATGAATAGTCCTCGAAAATTACGTTCTCTTTTCTATATCTGCTTTTGCATTTCGACCTACCTTTCTGCCCAAACTGTTAGAGTGACCGTTGAGGGTGGAGTACAAATTAAAAAAGATGCTGCTGAAAATCGCATTTTACAATCTGATGCAACAGGTTGGGGTAGTTGGGTAGCGCCCACTTACGAACAACGCAAAGTGATTGATGTAAAAGATTTTGGCGCCGTTTCAGGTGGTAACCTTATTGATAATACTTCAGCTTTCCAAGCGGCAATTGATGCGGCTGCCACATTTGGCGGTACGGTATTCATTCCTTCAGGCAATTATTTAATTACGGATAAACTAACTGTACCTAGTGGCGTGCTGCTGCAAGGGGAATCTCAAAGTGCGCTGTATCATAGAAGTAGTTCCATACCTTTTAAAGGTAGTACTTTACTCTATTCAGGTAGTGATTATATGGTGGAATTTAGTGGCTTCTTTTCTGGCGCTAGAGATTTGTATTTCTATAAAAATGGGGCTGGAGCTACAGGAGATAAAGGGTGCATTCGATTAATTGCTAATGATGGTCAATTTAGTACGGGTCATAATACTTTTGCTAATTTGACAATTTATAATTTCAGCGTTGGTACTTCTTTAAAAATAGAAGCTACAAATAATAGCGAAATTAGAAATATCTTAGTGGAAGATGTAATATTTCGATTTGCAGAAACAGCGATGCACCTTTTAGCAGAGGAAACTTCTACGGTCGAAAACATTACCCTAAATAGTGGTAAAATTGGTGGCGGGTTTCAATATAGCCTTAGAAATCAAGGTGCAACCAATGTCAATGTTTATGGAACTACTTTTGAAGGGTCTGCTTGTGGCAGTTTTGGGCATTTAGTTGTAGAAAGCGGGAATATTAATGTTTATGGTTTTCGATTAGAATCAACTGACCCTGTGGATAGATGTGATGAATCTGAAATTAATTTAATACACTTCTATCCTAATACTAAAGGTTCTTATATTCAAGGATTAGTCGGCGAAGGGAGAGTAATGGATGAAGGAGACAATCATATTGACGTTACTGGGAAGAATATAGAACGACGTCCTTCTGGTACTAATGCCTTTCAAAATAGTGGGTTTAGGAATGTTCAGAATAATGAGTTGCCATTTTGGGAGCTAACAGGGAATGTTGCTCCCCTTAGTATCGAAAATCCTGTTTTTGTAGCTAAGCACCAAGTCCTTACTTTAACCATTGCACCAGGACAAATTGTTAATTTGGCGCCCACTCCAACAGGATTGACTAAAGGATTTAATCACCAATTAGCTACTTTAGGCGCTTATATAAAAACAGATGTAGCCAATTTGGCAACTGGTCGTATGAATAAATATAAGCTTTCTAATAGTTCTTGTACTGAAATCGACGCTATTTTTCACGCTGGAAATGATGAATGGGCATATATCGGTTTATCTACGACTATTGATGAAGCTAGTTGTTCCCCTAACCCTAGTTTTGTGTTTGATAATTCTAGTGGTAGTAGTAATGCTACCGTTTCTATTACGACGCCTTCCTTTGTTTATGGAACGACTCGACCAGCTTTAGCAGCTAAACCTTTATCAAAAAATGGAGGTATCGTCAATGGTACTTTGACACATGGAATGATTACGCTACCTATCGTCAACTATGATAATTTTGAGGTAGTTCTACCAACAACTGAGGGAAATACTTTTCTAGTAACGAATAATAAATCTATTAATCGACTTAATAATAAAAGTAGCTTAGGGCCACGATTTACCAAAGGGACAATTATTACCTTAGTCTTTGAATTAGCAGGTGTTCCTGTCAAAAATTCGGCATTTATCCATTTACTTGGTGAAGGAAATTATTCTTCTACTTCGGGTAGTAGCTTGACGCTAGTCGCACTCAGCGGTGGTACTTGGCGAGAAATTGGTCGCAATAAATAATTCCATTTTTTTATTAACTGAAATAAGCACCCTTAAAATAATGAAAAAATTATCCTTTTTACCCCTACTTTTTATTTGCCAAATCTTGTTTGCGCAAAACTTAGAAATAGAAGGCACGATTAAAATAGCCGAAGGCGCACAAGCTGGTTATATTCTGACCTCAGACGCTGATGGTGTTGCCGCTTGGAGTCCTGCAGCAACTGTGGATAGAAAACAAATCTTTGTAACTGATTTTGGCGCAAAAGGAGATGGAACGACAGATGATACCAATGCTTTTCAAGCCGCTATTGATAGTGCGGAAGTGCAAGCAAGTACCGTAAATATTCCTAGTGGAAATTATAAAATCACCCAAACTTTAAACGTCCCTGCGGGAGTACAACTCAAAGGAGAAGGACAAGGTAATAGCATAGACGCTAATAGCAATAGTACTACTGGAAGTCGCATTAGTTTCTATGGCAATAATGTCTATGCGATGAAATGTACAGGGGATTATGTTGCTTGTCGCAATCTAACAATTGTAGACAAAGGTGGATTGGCAGCAGGTGGTATTCATTTTAAGATTGAAAATTTTGGGTCTAGCATAGGTGTTGCTTTTAATGACCTATTTTTATTAGACTTCATTAATGGAACTAGCCTAAAATTAGAAGCACTTACAAGTAGTGGAATGGCATTTTGCTCTTTTGAAAACATTCATATTCGAAACGCTAAAAAAGGGATTCATATAAACGTGGATACCGATGGTTCTTTTATTAATTTGGTTTCTTTTCGGTCTATCAATATTAGTGGAACTGGTTTTGAACATGGCATATTAACAGAAGGTGGTTTAACGACAACGGACTGGTATGGCTTGTCCATGCAAGCAGATTGTCCAAGTGCTGGTCACATTATAATAAATACAGGTGTGGTCACTATGTATGGGCTGCGAATTGAGTCGGGAGATGCTGTTTGTTCAGACGAAACAGTGCTAGTCCAATTAGCGGAAAATACTAGAGGGAGTTATATGCATGGTTCGGCTGGCAAAGGGAGAATTAATGATAAAGGAAGTAGTTTTATAGATATAACAGGAGAAAGTAGTGTTGGTATTCGTCCTTCTGGTAATAATCTATTTCAGAATGCTGGTTTCAAAGGTTTTGCTAATGATGAACTACCTTTTTGGGAATTTGAAGATTGCTCAGACTGTACGACACCGACTGCTATTACCGTCGAAGCACCTGAATGGCAAGAAAATCATAATGTTTTAAAAATAACAATAGCCGCTGGTCAAACAACACATCTTGGTACGGAAGCCTTACATTTCACCAAGGCTTTTCAAAATAAAGAATGTCTTTTTGGTGCGATGATAAAATCGGACGCTAATGATATAAAAGTCTCCGCAGGCTATAAGCCTTGTAATAGTGGTTTTACAGCTAGTTCTAATTATCCAAATGATGGCAATTGGCATTTTGTCGGTAAACCAGCTGAACTGGATATGGATAATACCTGCCGTCCAGCACCTCGATTTGTATTTGATAATAGAGAGGGTAGTAGTGATGCGGTAGTCTATATCACCACGCCTTCTTTTGTCTTCAACAGAGGAGAAAAACCAGCACTAGAAGCTGGACCTATTACCTCTGCTGGAGGGATTATTACAGGTACGTTGACGACGGCTATGTTGGAAGTCGCCTCTCCTGCTAATAATACGCTACAATTAACTGCAGATGCGAATGTTTTTCAAATAAGTGGCACTAATGCGATTAATAGCATCAACCCTAGTGCGCATATATTCGCCCAAGGTACAATGATAACGTTACTGTTTGAAGATAGTGGACTCCAAGTTGCGCATGATGTCGATAAAATAAAATTACTTGGAGCAAGTAATTATATTGCTGAAACCTATAGCTCTTTAAAATTACTTTCTTTAGGGGATGGGACTTGGCAGGAATTGGATAGAAATTGTGTCAATGGATGTATTACTGTTGCGCCAAAACTTCAAAAAGAAACGGAAACACCCTTGCAAGAAACGATTGTTTTAACACAGCCAGAACAAGTTAATTCTTCAACGCTTGTAAATATATATCCCAATCCTTCCAAATATGGCATTCATATCGCTTTTAGCGAATGGGAATATGATGAAAATTACCAAGTACATTTGCTAGATGCCAGTGGTCGTATTCTATTGAAAAAAGGCTTGAATAATGCTGCCAATTGGTTGGACTTTCAGGAATTAAATTTAGTGACGGGTAGGTATCAAGTCCATATTTTTGCTGGTAAAAAATCGGTTTATAGCAAGGGGGTGATTGTTAAACCGAATTAGCATATTAAATGAAAATATTGTTAGGTAAGTCCATTGAAGCAAACGGTAAGTAAAATTTCGTTTGCTTTTAGTAACGTAATGAGCTAGAGGGGAATTAAAACTCTACACGCTGTGTAGAGTTTTAATTCAGTCGATTTCCCCATAATTAAAATCAATCAAAACCGTATCAAATAAATCAACTGGTTTTCATGCCACACTTTTCCACAATTAGCCCTTGATTTATAAGACTTTTAAAGTTCATTTTCAGCCTACCCTTTTTTGAAGTCTACCCTAATAATTCCAACTGCTCCACTAACAATTTTTTCATATCTCTCCGAATAGTAAAACTTTTGATAGCACATTTTAATAGCCGCTTAAACTCTTTATAAGTCAGCTTATCAACTAACTCAATTTGATTATTATTGACGTATTTATCAAAATGAGAGATAGGATTTTTGTGGATATTCGATTGAAAGAAGATAAAGGTATTTTTAGGGAAGGAATATTCCTTGGTTAACCCAATGACTCTACCAGATTCAAACATATAAAACGATAGTCCATCATCTTCATTATTGGTACAGCCGTGATTGATTTTATTGGGTGGTACTTTTATTTGGGAAGTTGTTAAAGAATGGATTAGAAAAGTAGAATTATTGGAAGTGTGTAAAACAATAAGGTATTTATCTCTAGTTGGAATAGCGTTTCCAAAGTCGTAGTTTTCAACAAATAATATATTTCCAGATGAAAATAATTCAATGGGTTTGTTACTCAAAATATTCTGTTTCTGGTTCTTTAAGCTTTAATTGAAAATGAAGGGCTTCGTAAGCAGATTTTAAAGCCATTTCTTTGTAAAAATTACCGTTATTCAACTCATGTAATGGTATAGGATAATTAGACGTATTTTTAAAAGCTTCAAAAGCTTTCTCTAATTCATTTTTCTTCACTATCTGATACCAAAGTGTATTTTCCTCCTGAAATTTTTGCCTAATTTCACTAGCCGTTAATTTACCGTACTGCTTAACAATATGGTCTAGTGTCCTTAACTCTAAATCTGAAAAAAGACCATCATTAAAAGAAGTATTAGGCACTAGATAAATTTCTTCATTATTGCCTCTTTTAGTAGTTCTTTCTTTTCTAGTCTTAATAAAACTATCCAAAGTAACTACTTCTCCATTCACTATTTCTTTAACTCCATGTTTAATTTCTTGGTAAATGGAATTTGCCACGGGCCCGTATTTCCAAACTTTGTGGTCTAACCATGTAAAAGGTACACCTGTTTTTTTTACGGTAATTTCATCCAGAATGTACAATAATTTTAATGTTTTAGATAAAGAAAGATGTGGTATCTTTTCGGCAAGAAAAATGAGTGTATTTCCAATTTTAGTATTTTGGATGGAGCGAAACATATACCAAAAGTAGTTTTTTGTTGACGAATTGTCAACAAGTAACCACATCAAAGTGACGGTAATTCCGCATAATAAAGACTATTTCAAGTATTTATGATTCAATTCTACTAGATTTGATGATATTTCCCGTCAAAAAAATACTGTTTTGCCATTTTTACCGTCAAATTATTTTAAAGTGATGGTAAGTCAAAGTAACTAATTAACAAACATGAAACCAATATCAATCATAAAAAGTGAAGTCCAATATTTTGCCTACTGTGACGAAGTGGAGCAATTAGAATCAATGGAAACCAAAACCAAGGAAATAGAAAATAGAGTCGAACTATTAATTTTACTGATAGAAAAATGGGACCAGGAACATCAGGAGTTACCCGAATTAAACCCCGTGGAATATCTTAAATTATTAATGGATTCCAATGATTTAAAAAATGTGGATGTTCAAAACAAAGTGGGTATTAATAAAACTACCCTATCGCATATACAGCCATTTGTTAGTGGCACAGTAATAGAAAACGACAATGGTTGGTTTTATCCAAAGAGAACAATGAATTTGGGAAATGTTTGGTATCCAAGTATATTTGATGAACTCATAAAATCTAATTCATTCTATAAAAACTAAAATATTTTTTCCTTATATTTTATTAAGGTTGTACCAAAACAACCTACTGGTTTTCGTGATACACTTTTCTACAAAATTACCTCTTGATTTTAAAGGCGTTTAAACCCCATTTTCAGCCTACCCTTTTTTTGATACAGCTATAGTTATTCATTTTTTTGCTTTTTAGATTAAAAAGTGATTCAATTTTTTTTTGATAAACTCAATAATACTGACCTTCTAAAATAGCATAAAACAAGTCATTTCGTTTAATAGTATTTGTTCCTAAAAAGAAATTAAGAATTTCATGTTTAGTGAAATTATATGGTATTGGGTAAGTTTCATTCTGTAATTTATCATAAAAAAGGCGTCGGATATAATGAAACGAAATTACTTCATTTTTACCTGCTTGCTCATAGGTATAGAAAGCCTTTCCTTTTTTAGGTTTTTCTCTCCGTATTCCAATATCAAATAGATACCTATACAAATTGGCTTCATTAGCTAGGGTATATTTAATCTTAACTTTGCCATTTTTATATTCCTCAAAATGGCAAATCTTTTCTAAATTAATAGTTGATGCTGACATATATTAACTGTTCTCTAATATTACAATAATCTAGACAAATTGATTTTTACTTTCCGAAAAATATTATTCTTTAAATGTAGATTATCCATTAAAAAATGAACATGTCTTACTACATCAAATTATTTAATGTTTTTAGGTAAGAATCGGTTAAAAATCCTATCTCTTTTTATGTAATCAAAATAAATATTGGTAAATCCAAATTCAAAGTATTCCCAATTCTCTATATTGTCTATTTCCCCTTTTTGAAAACCATGATGTCTAGACTTATAAATCTCTTTTAAAAGCTCCCAACGATGTGGAGATTTAGGAGGTAAATATTGGTAATCCTTCAGAAGGTTAAAAAAGTCATCTAAACAAATGAAAAAACTGTTTTCTACTTGGATATATCTTATTTCAGTACATAATTTCCCACTTAATTTTAATTCCTTTTTGTAAGCATTATACTTTTCAAACAAATCTCTTTTCTTTTTAATCTGAAAAACACCGTTATTATAATCAGTAGAAAACTTATTAGCTAAATCAAAAGGAACATTTTTATCTACACAAAACCAATCATCAGTAGGGGTATCGGAAGGAGTGCCATAATGGAATCCATTATGAACAAAAGAAAAATCAAATTGAGCTATTATTTCCATTGTATTTTTATTTCAAAAATACAATTTATCTATCAAATGAACTAACTAGTAATTTATCAAATTTCTTCAAATTTACTATGTTAGGTGGATTAAAAGTCATTATTGAATTCCCTTTCAATCACCTCCTGAATATTTGAATTGTCATGTAAAATTTTCAAAGTACTACTCTCTTTAAGTAAAATCAAATAGCATCTAAAAAAGACTTTTTCGACTAAGGCAAGCTGATTAGAAATGATTTTAAAATATAGTTTCTTATCATCAACATTTGAAGATTCGATAAAATTGTAAATATGAGATAAGTGTCCAAAGTATCCAGTTTTCACTTTAAAATCTTCTACGAAATTACCAAATGCCATTTCGATTTTATTCTTTTCACCGATTACACCTTTCTTATTGAGTTGTTTGAAAGAATCTTTGAAATCATTATAAATTGGAAACATTGCTCTGAATCCATTAATTTTTTTGACTGTTTTTATTCCTTTTTCTGTTTTTGTATGAGTAGCTTGCCAACCTTCTAAATTTTCTTTGTGTAAAGCAATCATTCTAAACAAAGTATCTTCAAAATTCTGTTTAATAAGATTTTGAGTTTGTAACCTCATTTGCTCTTTTTGCCCCGCTAATTCTTGTCGATTGAGTTTTAATTCAATCCTATTAAATTTTATATCAAGGTTTTGCAGTAGCATTTGTTTTTGTTGCCCTAGGAAAGCAACATAAATAAAAAACAACCCTGATAAAGACCAACAAGTAGCAACTGTGCCCCCCATAAAATCACCTATTTCACTTAATTTTATTTCACTTTGGTTTAGTATTATAACTAATCCAGAAAATGCTATTATTATTCCCAAAAAGATGAATCCCCAGCCTACTTTATTGAATAAATCTATTTTTTCATCAATACGATCAATTTTTTTATTTATTCGATTTTGGTCTAATTCTAATTGCGTATATTCTTTTTCTACTTCTTTGTCCATTTAATTCTAGGTTTACGAAAGTCAATAAATAATATTCTCAAATAATGGGAAAAAAATCCTACCCAATTTTAATCTTCATTAATTTGAGTTAATTCTCCATCTACTACAAAAACTAGAAACCCGTCACTAGCAAGATTATGCTCAACAAACACATATTGAATGATTAAATTATAAGAAAGGAAAGTTGACTGATTAGGTTCATTTTTAGTTACTAAATAACTTACCTCAAAATTAAAATTGTTATATGCACTTTCAAATTTATCATATCCTTTTCTTCTTATAAAACGATAATCTTTTAAAATATTATCAAAGACAAAATCTGCATTTTTACGCCTATTAATATATTTTTTCTGGGCATCAAATAGTTTAGTATTAATGTAACTATTTTCATAATAATTTAAGGTTGAACTCAAATATCCACGCAAAGAAGGTTTCAGAAAAGAATCAATTATATTCAATCGGGTTTTAATAATTGGAATAGATTGTGGAAGGCTATATTTATTAAGACTTACATTTTTATTGACTATTGGGGTATTCTTAATTTCACCTTGAACTTTATTCCTGTCTTTTTCAAGTTTTGAAATTTTTGTTTCTAAGTCGTTTATTTTTTTCCTAATTATTGCTGAATTGCTCTGTCCTACATTATGTTTTGTTTTTAAATCCGCTTCTAGATTTGCTTTTTCTCGTTCTAAAACTAACGCTTTTTCATTTATTCTACCAACAGAATCCTGTAGAATTGTTCTTAAATTAATTTACTGTTCTAAAGAAAATTCTCTAGCCGCTATTATTTTATCTTTAATATTCAAGGAAGCTTCTAGTTTCGATAAAGTTTCTTCTTTCTTTGCTAAATCAAGCTTGTCATTAATTCTATCAATTTCACTTAAAGGACGTACTACATAAATAAAGAAAAAAGAAAGTGACCCAATTAAAACAGGCAAAACCCCTAAACTTATTACTGCCCTAGCCAATCCTTGCTTTTCTAAAAACTGGATTTCTAAGTTTAATTTCTTTTTTTGAAGTTCTTCTAACGAAGCTTTTTTCTCCTTTTTTAGGATATTCTGAAGATGACTTTCATTTAGGTTTTTATTCATAAGGTTTATTTTATTATCCTAGTAAATTAAAAAATAGTTATCGGTTTAACACTACACTAAAATAGGCAAATTTTATATATTTTTTACCTGTTTTTAGACTACCATTGCTAAAGTATCGCTAAAGCACATGACATTACCCTAAAGACCTCTATAAAATCAACTAGTACCAACTTTAACAACCTAAGCCGCCCACCTTACATTTCAACTCCCAAAAAGATTTTACATTAGCCCGATTTTTTTCTGTAAAATCTAAAATGCATTATGAGAAACGACACAAATGACAGTCCATCAGGACTAGAGCAACCTTCCTAAGCTTTTAACCAATCTATCATTAAATTAATCGCAAAAAGAGCCAAAATAATGAAATTGTTTATGCTAATCAAGTTACTAAAGCAGATGAGCTTTTCTATTGTCCAGATACTTTTGAGCAATTGATTGTAAGGAAGTGCAACGAGAAAATTGACCATGCTAGAAAAAGCGCAGTCGGCAACAAAGAAAGCGATTTACACAAAGCTTGTAAACGGGAATTAGTAGTCTAACTATAAAAGCCTATTCTACTACCTATGACAATTTATTTCCTATTAAATTTAGTACAGAAATCTAATTATTATGCTCCCTCTATAATCTTTTGAACATTTCCAATTGCTAACTCAGGATTGTGTTCTTCAGCATGACAATTTGCACAAAGTAACTCACATTTTTGAGCTTCCGCTAGAATTGCTTCCCAACTACGATTAGACAATATTCTTGCTCCTAATTTAAAAGATTTTTGATTGGCGTCTATATGGTGAAAATGAAGTGCAGAAATATTTGTAGCGTAACCACAATTAGCACAACCACCGCCCATCATTTCAATGAGTTTTAATTTTCTTTTTAATGCTCTGGTGGTTTGAGAATGGTAGGTGTTTGTTTGCTCTTTTACTCTATGATAGTGGTCTTTTTGTTTACATTTATTACTACAATATTTTTGTTGTTGTCCTTGAAGAGCATTGGAACAAATAGTACAAGTTTTCATAACGGTTGCTTAATGAAGGAATTAGAGTAAGCTTAAAGGTAGGAAAAAATAGTAGAAAAATAAAAAAACCGTCCATAATACGCTGATTATGAACGGTTTTAGTGGTCCCACAAGGAAGCGGCTTTTTAGTTTTAAGTTACTAAAAATCAACACGTTACAACAGACTTGTTTTCATTGATATAAGATTTGATACAAATTGACTTCAAAACCTACCATTCAAACCGAAAGTTTTCCAATAAATCCATAATACTACCTAAATAGTTTGCGTTTGTCTTGAAAAGTTGCGTTTTTGCCAACTTTTACAGATATTCGTATAATCTATGAGAATACATCTAATCAAAAAAGCATCTATTCTAGCCTATACCAAGGCTAATGCAGCTTCCAGAAAGCCGTTTAATGAGTTTTTACAATTGATTAAACAGGCAGATTGGGAAAGTATAGAGGATGTAAAAAAGACCTTTGGAACTGCTAGTATTATATGTGAGGGTAAAAGAATAGTTTTTAGGATTGGCGGTAATAATTACCGAATGATATGCAGCATTATTTTTGGGTCAAAACGCATTACCCTATTTGTTAAATTTATTGGCACTCATGCCGAGTATGATAAAATTAATGCAGCGAAAAAGCAATGTGAGGTCAATAATTATTAATCAAGAAAAATTAGTTAGGATGAAACCAGTATCAATTATAAAAAGTGAAGCCCAATATTTTGCCTACTGTGACGAAGTGGAGCAATTAGAATCAATGGAAACCAAAACCAAGGAAATAGAAGATAGAGTCGAACTATTGATTTTATTGATAGAAAAATGGGACCAGGAACATAATGAGTTACCCGAATTAAACCCCGTAGAATATCTCAAATTATTGATGGAAACCAATGATTTAAAAAATGTGGATATTCAAAACAAAGTGGGTATTAATAAAACTACCCTATCCCATATCTTGAATTATAGACGAGGTTTTTCTAAAAAGAATATTCGATTATTAGCTGACTTTTTTAAGGTCACACAAGATACTTTTAACAAGAAATATGAGTTGAAAAATGCTCCAAAAAAGAAAACGAAACCACAAACTATTCCCACTACAAAAGCTTCGTTAAAAAGAAGAAAGGCAATGGCGTAAAATGAGAATGGTCAACCGCTTAATACTACCGAGCATTACTTCAAATTTAAGGCTGAAGGTGCCGCTGAAGGCGAACCAGTATTCGTAGTAGGTAACCCTGGACGTACAGAACGATATAGAACAGTGGCTCAATTAGTTCATGATAGAGAC
>JBGCFJ010000499.1:0-3198 GCA_045106885.1 Saprospiraceae bacterium | reverse complement strand
TGCTAAGGTAATAATTAGACAGCCCCAAACTACAAAAATATAAAGGTATAATAATGGAATTCCTAAAATAAATGTTTCCCTCCCAAACAATCCGATGATGGGAAAATTTAATAGCAAAAATGCCAAGAAGGCAATGCTGATTATTTTAGCCGTTTTTTCGCTTTGCATGAATAGTTTTGTCTGATTCATTATAGTGTTTTTGGTTATCTTTTTAACGTTTATTGTTCCTGATTTAGACCATCACTTATTGCAATTGTCTTTTTGCATTTCGTTGTTGTTGTCTATTAGGGGCTTTTTCTTTCAGTAAGCCAAAATAAGTTGGATTCAAAACTTTCTTTTTTACTAAAAACCATATCAGTAAAAGTGTTAATAGCCCAAAGAAACTAGAGACTAAATACTGTCCTCTAAAAGCATCTTCTATTTGAAATCTGAAGAAAAGCATAGCCATTAAATAAAGGGTTATGATAATATCTGATATTTTACTGTTGAGTTGGAATTTCATTTTGTTTGATTAAATGTAAATAGATTAAGTTTTGTTAAAATTATATAAAACTAAGCAGCATACAAAGAAACAGAGAAGTAGCAATTTCAAAATCGCTACCTCTCTGTATTTTCTCCACTTATTCTTTCGGATATGTCATGGATAATTTGTTAAATCTTTATTGAAACGACTCTTAGTGCGCAGATGCCTCTGTTGCACCTCTAGGAATACGAATATTCTCTACTAAGTCCTGTACTTCTTGTGGAGGTGCAGGAGTGAAATTGGAGACTATTAAAGCAACAACCAAGTTGAAAAGCATGCCCAAAGTACCAATACCTTCTGGAGAGATACCAAACCAATAATCTTCTGGACGACCACCGCCATATTTGAAAAACCAAATATAAATAGCAGTAAATACCAATCCTGTTATCATTCCAGCAACAGCTCCTTCCATATTCATTCGCTTATAAAAGATGCCCAAAATAATAGCAGGGAAGAAAGAGGCTGCAGCTAAACCGAATGCCCATGCAACCACTTGTGCGACAAACCCGGGGGGATTCATCCCAAAGTAGCCCGCTATAATGACGGCGACACCTATACTAATCCGCGCGGCTCGTAGTTCATTCTTTTCCGTAATATTGGGTCGCAGCCATTTCTTCAGAATATCATGTGAAATAGAGGTGGCAATCACCAGTAATAGCCCTGCTGCCGTGGATAGGGCAGAGGCTAGACCACCTGCAACTACTAAGGCAACAACCCAAGCAGGCAATTTAGCAATTTCTGGATTGGCTAATACCATAATATCTCTGTCAACTATTAGCTCATTTCCTTTCCATCCGTTTGGTGTAGCTGTAGCAGAAACGAAAGCTGCGTTCTTATCATTATAATATTGAACTTTTCCATCTCCGTTTTTATCATCAAATTTCAATAAACCAGTACCTTCCCATTTGCCAAACCATCCTGGCATTTCTGCATAAGGTTGATTGTTTACCGTATTAATCATATTAGTACGAGCAAAAGCTGCAATAGCAGGTGCTGTTGTATAAAGCAAAGCGATAAATATTAAAGCGTAACCCGCAGATTTACGAGCATCAGATACTTTTGGTACAGTAAAGAAACGTACAATTACGTGTGGTAAACCCGCTGTACCTAACATCAAAGCAGCAGTTACAAAAAACAAATTGACTTTTCCTGTCGTCGAGGTGGTATATTGGTCAAACCCTAAATCGGTACAGAGCAGGTCTAGTTTGTCTAGTAAGTAAGTACCGTCTGATAGGGTGCTACCTAAACCTAATTGAGGAACAGGATTTCCTGTCATCATAATAGAGATAAAGATAGCAGGTACTAAATAAGCTACAATCAAAACACAATATTGTGCTACTTGTGTATAAGTAATTCCTTTCATTCCTCCTAATACGGCATAGAAACTTACAATCACAATACCGATAATAATACCTACATTAAAGTCAACCTCTAAAAATCGGGAGAAGGCTACACCTACTCCTTTCATTTGTCCAACTACATAGGTAAAGGAAATAAATAAGGCACAAATGGCGGCTACTAAACGAGCCGTTTGCGAATAATACCGTTCACCTATAAAATCGGGAACGGTAAACTTCCCAAATTTCCTCAGATAGGGGGCAAGGAGTAGTGCCAGTAAAACATATCCACCTGTCCAACCCATCAAATATTGTGCACCTTGATATCCCATAAAGGAAATCAATCCTGCCATAGATAAAAAAGAAGCGGCTGACATCCAGTCTGCTGCTGTTGCCATACCATTAACCAGAGGTGAAATTCCGCCCCCTGCTACGTAGAATTCCGATGTGGAACCCGCTCTAGACCATATCGCTACGCCAATGTATATGGCGAAGGTTATGCCTACTATTATAAATGTCCACGCTTGAACGTCCATTTTGTTTAATTATTAGTTGATTAATTAATAGTTGATTTGTTATTAGTTGAATGCTTACTGATTGAGAAATAATCAATAAGCAATCAAATGTTAATCATCATGCACATCATACTCTCTGTCGAGTTTGTTCATCTTATGTATATAGATATATATGATGGCGATAAAGAAATAAATAGCTCCTTGTTGGGCAAACCAAAATCCTAGTTTATAGCCTCCTAATCGAATACCATTTAAAGCATCAGCGAAGATGATTCCACAGCCATAAGAGACGAAGAACCATATAGCTAATAAACCTGCGAGTATGCGGAGGTTTTTCTGCCAATATTCCTCTAAATTTTTTCCTGACATTGTTTAAAGTTTTGATGTAAATCGGATTGCTAATCCGCATTACCTTTTGTTAATATAAATATATAGATAATTAGATATCTTTTTACAAAAAAAATATTATAAGAAAATATGCAATTGCAATCTCAATTGAGACAAAGCATCTCCACCAGTAGCAATCGCTCCTTCTCTTACATCTCCTTTGATTTTGTGGTATTCTAAAGTCACTTTGCAATTATGTCCATTAACGTAGTAGTTCATACCAATATCCAAAGCAGAAATATTATCTTCTAAACCGTCATAATTACCATTTTGGATAGCGATATAAGGCATCAATTTGGCTGTTTTCATAAAATAGCCGACTTGTGCATAAATAGCCGTACCTGTTCCTGCCCAACGACTGACGTAATCATCGCCATAATTAAACTGCATAAAAGCAGCATAAGCATTAATCGCATCTCCGCTAGCAGTAGGCATA
>JBGCFJ010000498.1:0-4863 GCA_045106885.1 Saprospiraceae bacterium | reverse complement strand
GTAGGTTATTAATACGATGATGAGGGAGCGTTCCCGCAGGGTGAATGTCCAGTGGACATTCAAGCGAGTGAACCGCAAAGCGGATGGGCGGGCAAAACTAACCGAAAGAAGAGATTAATAAGTAGGTTATTAATACGATGGAATTTTCTTGACTGGTAAGACTTTTGGTAACAAAAGTCCCAGTCAAATTCCAACTATTTGAAGGGAATGAAGAGAGGAACGTGCCTAGATTGCGATGACTAGGCGTCATTATCATCGCCAATAAATTCGGATTGAAACAATTTAAATAAAATTAAATTTATATTATGAATGACCAGTGATTCCCCCTCAGAACCCGTACTGGTCATTTTTTTTACTCAAATACCGTAAGCTCTTTTTCCATCTCTACACCTTTACACCTCTACACCTTTCCACCTCTACACCTCTACACCTTTCCATCTCTACACCTGTTGCGTTTGAAGAGGCGCTTTTCTGAATTTAGAAGTTGTTTAATGGAATTAACCTTCATTTAAAAATATTTCTTTACAAATATGGGTTGATACCAATCATTTTTACAAAAAATATATTTCTATTCTTAAATTTATTGATTAATTTAACGAAAATTTTAAATAACCTTATTTTATTTAAGATAACGTGAAATATAAATTCCAATCAATATTAATTTTAATAGCCTGCTTGCTTAGCGCCTGTCAATTTTTAAGACAAAATACGATTAGTTATAATCGAGATATTAGACCAATCCTAAATGAAAAATGTTTGGCCTGCCACGGAGGAGTTAAACAAATGGGAGGTTTCTCGCTCTTATTTGAGGAATTCGCTTTTCGACCTACCGAGTCTGGCAAACCAGCGATTATTAGAGGCAATCATCAAAAAAGTGAATTATACAAAAGACTAGTGCATCATGACCCAGAAATGCGGATGCCACAAGAGAAAGACCCTTTGACTATGGAGGAAATAGGATTAGTGGCGCAATGGATTGATGAAGGTGCCAAATGGGAAAAACATTGGGCGTACATAGCGCCAGATACCAACCTTGTTAACTTACCTAATAAAAACGTTCCTTGGATACAAAAGGAGATTGATTATTTTGTACATCAAAAATTAACAGCTAAAAATTTAACGCCTAATCCAAAAGCAGAAAAAAGTACTTTAATCCGACGAGTTTACTTAGATTTAATTGGTTTGCCACCAACTTTGGAAGAAGCACAAACCTTTTTTGCCGATACAGAGGAGAATGCTTTAGAAAAAGTAGTCGATGAGTTATTGGTTTCTTCTCATTTTGGCGAACATTGGGCGGCAATGTGGTTGGATTTGGCTCGTTATGGAGATTCTCAAGGCTATCAAAAAGATAATATTCGTTGGCAAATTTGGCGTTATCGAGATTGGGTGATCAATGCGTTTAATAAAGATTTACCTTTTGACCAGTTCACGATTGACCAATTAGCAGGAGATTTATTACCGAATCCTACAGACGAACAAATCTTAGCAACGGCTTTTCATAGAAATACCAATACCAATACAGAGGGAGGAACAGACGACGAAGAATTTCGGACGTATGCAGTAATGGATAGATTGAATACGACTTTTGAAATTTGGCAAGGTACGACCATGAGTTGTGTGCAATGCCATAGTCATCCTTACGACCCTATTTTACATGAAGAATATTATCAAGGCTTAGCTTTTTTTAATAATACAGCGGATGCCGACTATGGGAATGATTTTCCTAGAAAAAAATTATTGTCTCCTGGGCAAAAAATTGAATTAGCTAGTTTGCAAAACGATATAAAAGCACAACAAGTTAAAGGAGATACACTTTCGGAGGCATTCATTGAATTGATTGCAAAAATGGAAGCGATTCAACCAGAGAGTGTTCCTGTAATGAAAGAGTTAGAAGAGGAGGATGTCCGAAAATCTCATATTTTTGAGAGAGGAAATTGGATGGTTAAAGGAGACGAAGTACAACCAAATATTCCTCATATTCTACCAAAAATGACCAATGAAAATGCTAATAACAGATTGGGCTTGGCACAATGGTTAGTCCATCCAGAAAATCCATTAACGGCGAGAGTAATTGTCAATCGGTTTTGGGAAAATATTTTTGGTATTGGTTTAGTAGAAACGGTAGAAGATTTTGGTACACAAGGGGCTAAACCTGTTAATCAAGAATTATTGGATTGGTTGGCTATTCGATTTGTGCAACATCATAAATGGAGTGTCAAAGGTTTATTAAAAGACATTGTCTTATCCGCTACTTATCAACAAACTACCAAGACGAATAAAGAGAAGATTGCTCAAGATGCTAATAATCAATTGTTTACTAGAGGAGCGAGATTTAGATTATCTGCGGAACAAATTCGAGATCAGGCGCTTACTAGTAGTGGCTTAATCAATCGAGAAGTATACGGTGCGAGTGTGATGCCGTATTTGCCAGATGGTGTTTATAGTGTAATCCGACATATTCATAAATGGGAGACGAGCCCAAATGGCAATAATCATCGAAGAGGATTGTATACCTTTTGGCGAAAAACGAGCCCTTATCCATCTATGATGAGTTTTGATACGCCGAGTAGAGAATTTTGTGTTTCTCGCAGAGTGCGGACAAATACCCCTTTGCAAGCAATGATAACGTTGAATGACCCTGTGTTTATGGAAGCGGCTATGGCTTTAGCCAAAAAAATGGATAACCCTGCATTTACTAAAATTGAAGATAAAATTAGTCATGGTTTTGAAAATTTATTGTTTAAAAAACCAACAGCAGACCAATTATCAACATTATCGAATTTTTATAATGAAAGTTTAAAAAATTACGAAACCAATCCAATGGATATTGAAGCATTAATAATGGAAGTGGATGACCAAAAAGCAACTTTTGCTGCTATGGTTAATGTAGCCAATGTCTTACTAAATATGGATGAGTTTATCATGAAAGGATAGAGATAAGGATTGAAGGAAAACGAACAGTCCATTAACTTAAGATATGGAAACTTTGCGCCTTTGCGTGCATTAAACTCAAAAAAAGGAGGAGTTATGAAATTAATAGAAGAACTAAATAGCCGTCATCAAGCCTATTTAAAAAGGCGAGAATTTCTCAAAAAATGTGGTTTTGGCTTAGGTGGTATGGCGTTAGCGAATTTGATTGGTTGTCAATCCGAAACCCCAAATTTGGCAACTTCTGCTGATAGTTTAGTGGATAGAATAGCTCATATAGCACCCAAGGCAAAAAGAGTGATTTTTTTGCACATGGCAGGTGCGCCATCCCAATTAGAATTATTTGATTATAAACCTAAGTTATATGATTTAGATGGACAAACTTGTCCTGATTCTTTATTAGCAGGCAAACGATTTGCATTCATTCGAGGTGTTCCAAAAATGCTAGGACCAAGAGTGGATTTTAAACAACATGGTCAATCTGGCGCTTGGGTTTCTGAATTATTACCTCATTTTTCTAAAGTAGTAGATGAGGTGTGTTTTTTGAAATCGGTTAAAACAGATGAATTTAACCATGCCCCTGCCCAATTATTTATGCACACAGGCAATCCTCGAACGGGCCGACCAGGATTTGGTGCTTGGGTGACTTATGGATTAGGAACAGAAAATAAAGATTTACCGGGGTTTATCGTTTTAGTGTCTGGTCAATCTGCCCCCAGTGCAGGTAAAAGTATTTGGGGAAGCGGCTTTTTGCCATCAGAGTATCAAGGCGTACAATTTCGCTCTAAAGGCGACCCTGTTTTATATGTTTCTGACCCCAAAGGCATTTCCAGAAATTTGCGAAAAGAGGCCATTGAAACCATTAATAAGCTAAATAAATTAGAACATCAAGCCATCGGTGACCCTGAAATATTATCCAGAGTAGCCCAGTATGAATTGGCATTTAGAATGCAAATGACCGTTCCGGAAGCAACCGATGTACAAAGCGAACCAGATTATATTCATCAACAATATGGGACGACTCCTGGCGAAACTTCTTTTGCAAATAACTGTTTGTTGGCCAGGCGATTAGTAGAAAGAGGGGTGCGTTTTGTACAGTTGTTTCATAGAGGTTGGGATTCGCATGGAAGTAATGAATTTGAATCTTTAGAAGGAGGTTTTTTAAAACGTTGCAAAGAAGTAGACCAACCCATGACGGCTTTAATTCAAGACCTCAAACAAAGAGGATTACTAGAAGAAACTTTAGTTATTTGGGGCGGCGAATTTGGTCGAACTCCCATGCAAGAAAATAGGGAAGGTATCACTAATCCATTTTTTGGCAGGGACCATCACGGCGATGCGTTTACGATGTGGATGTGTGGTGGAGGAATTAAACCAGGGGTCACTCATGGGGCAACGGATGAATTAGGTTATTCTTCCATTGGCGGACAAGTGCATGTGCATGATTTGCAGGCGACTATTTTGCATCAATTGGGTTTAAATCATGAGAAATTGACTTATCGTTTTCAAGGGCGAGATTTTAGATTGACGGATGTGCATGGGCATTTGGTGAAGGATATTTTGGCTTAGTGATGGACTTAAATAATAATCTGAGGTATTTTTTCCAACGGATTAATTAGAGGCTGTCCGTAAACTTGTACTTTGAGCGTCTAACGTAATCGCCAAATTTATTTGGCTGATTCAAAATATTGATTGTCAATTATTTATGAACCTCCCAAATAAATTTGGTGGTTACGAGCGGAACAAAATCGACTTTACGGACAGACTCTAATTAGAGGCTGTCCGTAAACTTGTGCTTTGAGCGTCTAACGTAATCGCCAAATTTATTTGGCTGATTCAAAGTATTGATTGTCAGTTATTTGTGAACCTATCAGGCTACCCGCCTAACGTTGTAAATTACTTTTTATAAAAAGAAGAATATTCTTAAATTTGTAG
>JBGCFJ010000497.1:0-7098 GCA_045106885.1 Saprospiraceae bacterium | reverse complement strand
ACAGACGGGGTCAGAGCGCTGCTCTTTTGGTAAAAATCAAGGAGCATCGCTCCGAAACCGTCTGTAGAAACTGCTACATTTTCATTTTTTCTTTAAGGAGCGTAGCTTCGTCACCATTTAGCAATCTTTTTGCGGTCAATAATTATACTGTTTTAGATGCCTCTGCCCCATGCACTAAGCCCTGTGCTGAATAATTATTCTAAAACAAATTTCGCCAGTACGTCGAAATTACAGACAACATATTTCTACAACTCCACAATCAACCCTTCATTCGCAGGCACTTTCCCCTCACAAACCGTCTGATGAATTTTCGCCATTTCTGCCAGTCCATCTACTTTTTTAAAGGTCAACCATTCTTGCGTTTTAGCTGCTGTATCCATCATAAAAGTAGAAGTCTTTTGGTCAAAACCAGTAGGGCCCCACTCTTTCATTCGTCTCTGGATATGACCAGGGGCAAAGAAAAATTCGCTTCTTTCGGTAATCATCCCTTTCTTTGGTTTCGGTGCCGCTTTGTCCCAATGTGTTAATCCAACATTGATACACCATTTCATATTATCGCCTAATGCGGTATGTAAGGCAAGCAAAATATCTCCATTGCCTGACATATCAACAATTACGGTTGGAATGGTTGCGTCAATTTCGCCAATAGCATCATACGTTGTATTTTGGTCATAAAGGTTTAGGCTTTTCACCATTTCCAAGTTTCTACCAGAAGTTACACCAATTACATTCGGTGCATTTTTGTCTGCTTTTAAAGCATAACCTAAGCCTGTACTCGTTTTACTAGAAGCACTTAAAATAATAACTTGTTTTGCTCCATACCAATCTTTTTCTTGCAAGGCATCCCAAATACAGAAAGACGTTAAATGCAAAGGGAATAGCATCATCCTCGCTTTATCCATTGAAGGATGATAGCCTTTTTCGGCATTCACTCTTCGGTACATATTATAACCTGCGGGTAATTTAGTACGATGTGCTGCGCCATCTACAAATCGTTGGTCATTCACCCGAGTTGGCTTCATTTTTAAATGGCTTGCTGGAGGGAAATAACCAAATAAACGGTCACCAACTGGAATGCCCTCCACATTCGACTCTACTACATCTGCAAATCCCCAAACAGGAATCACCCCTTGACCATCTGAATCTTTCCCCATTGCTGGAAAAAATTGCCAATAACCAATCATATCTCCTGCTACTGCATAAGTAATATTATTAGCAGTATAGGCAAATTTGTCCACCTTTACTAGCACTTCTCCGTCGCCAATCGTCAAGGCTTCGGTTGGCATTTCTGCTAATCGTCCATTAAAGAACATTTTTTTGTTCACCTGAAATTGTGGATTTTTAATGGCAGGTTTTTCAGCCGCATCAATTTCAGCGATAAATTTTTGTAAGTTCATCATCGCAGGCAAGGCATTGTTTTTTAATCGTTGCATAATCGCCAGGTGTTTCTCATTGGTCTTATCTGCATTCCGAACCACTTTTCCAAAACCATCCAAGCGATTTTCCATCACCCACTTTCTCAAAGGCTTGTCTTGCGACCAATTAAACTGATTCTGCATCATTGCTGCCAGCATTTTTAACCAATCGGTATCGTGATTTGGTAATGGAACGACTTGACACAACTTATTCTTTTCTTTTTCCGTCTCATAATTCACCTCTACATGGGCAATAACCGCTGCACTAAAAACAGGTTGGTAAGAACGAACCGTTTGGGGCGTAATGACATTGCCATTAAAAATAGGCTTTGTTTCTAAATTGGAAATCGCACTTGCAGAACAATCTACATGTACAAAGTCTGGACTAGTTGCAATTGTCCCTCTATCCAAAATAATTTGGTCTTGCTCAATGCTTTGTACTCGTCCTTTTCTAACGATATTTTTGATTTTTCGCAACTCCACTAATTCCATTTGACTAATCGTTGCTCCATGAAACATTTTTGGACGAACCGCTTGGTCAATCCGCACTAAAACGCCCTTTTCTTCCAACTTATCAAACATATCTGTAATAGAAGTCGCCTGTGCTATTGCCTCAAATTGATTGGCTTGATTGCCAATAGATTGTTCAAAGAAAGCACTGGTTGGCTGCGTTGTTTCTCGGTCGATTAACCAAGCATCTCTAGAGACAATCCATGTGATATTATCAGGATTGACTCTATTTTCTAATAACCACAAACAAGCATCAATCCCTGTTTTTCCTCCTCCTACTACTACAAATCCTTTGGGGGGCGTACTGATTTTAGTTAAATCGTTTAGGGGCATAAAATTGACGCCTGCGCTAATCTTAAAGTTAGGTGTATGGGTAGAAGGAACGGTTGTTTTTAGATAAGTCGCATCAATCAATTTATGCTTTACGTCCACTTCGTATTCCTCGCCCGTCATCATAGAAGTGAACTTATAATCTCCTTTATATTCGTGTAGTGGAAAATATTTCACTCGCCCTGTTGGTAAAAAAGTATCTCGCATCACCTCCTCAAAATAAGCACTTACTTCCACCCCTGACGCCAAATCAAATAAGCCTTTATTTAAGCCTACTTTGTCAATTCGCCCCTTGCTTAATTCTTTAGAACTTACCCCGTAAAATTGAGAAGGTTGGTGTAAAGTCACAAAAGGATAAGCCACATTCCAATGTCCGCCTGGAGCAGCATATTTATCTACGATAATAATATTCGCATCTGTTTCTGTTAATAATACATCGGCGAAAGCCATTCCAACTGCACCACTTCCAACAATAAGGTAATCCGTTTCGAGGTTCATATTTTATTTTTAATGTGATTGTTTTTAATTATAGGACAAAGTAACGAACATTATGTTTTGGAAACCTTGATGTAGGTTAAGAAACTTACAGGATGAGCAAAAACTAAAAGTCCCAGAGTGACTTTTAGTTTTTGTGAACCGCTTTAGCGGATGGGATGGTATGAATAAAAGTCCCAGAGTGACTTTTAGTTTTTGTGAACCGCTTTAGCGGATGGGATGGTATAAATAATAGGCTGAGTTAACACAAAATCAAGTCCTATTTGGTAGATTTATATCACGGATAAAAGGCATCACGGATAAGGGGCATCACAGATGGGGTTTTAGCTATTTCATTAATATGACTTCTTGCCCACTGTATTACTATTTACTGTCAACTGCGCTACTGCCTTACTGATTCGCCAATTGCTTCCGAATTCGACTCAAAGATTCTGGCTTAATGCCTAAATAAGAAGCGATATGTTTCAGAGAAATTTGCTGTAATAACTGAGGACTTCTATTAATTAAATCTTGATAGCGTTCGGTAGCTGACATGGTGAGTAAGGCAATTTCTCTTTCTTCCTTTCGTCGATAAACACGCTCTGCATTTAAACGCCCAATGCGTTCTGCATTTTTATATTTATCACATAACAGATTTAAATGAGTATGGCTAATAGAAATGATAGTCACTGCCGTTACTGCCTGAACAGCCATTAAAGAAGGACGCTGAGTGAGGAAGGAATAATAGGCGCTCACGTAATCGTTGGGAAAGATGAATGCAACTGAAATTTCCTCTCCTTCTTTGTTTGTATAAAATCCTCGGCAAGTACCTTCTACAATAATAGATAAATAATGCTCTACTTGTCCATTCCGACAAAGGAACTGCCCTTTTTTAAAGGTTCGCTCTTTTAAATAAGACCGCATTTCGGTCCATTCTTCCTCTTGAAGAATTGCTTGTTTGTCAAGTGCTGTTTTTAGTATGGTTGCTTTATCTATAGGCATAAACACGTATTTTGTATTTATTTTAACAATAATGCTATATATTTGTTGTAGCTTCTATTAGCGAATATTCGCTTAAATAACACAAAATACCCATCTAAAATAAATAAATATTTTCCAAAGCTTTTTACGCCCTTAGACCTAGGTTTCACGACTTTAAAAAACCGTATTTTAATGGGTTCTATGCATACAGGACTAGAAGAGAAAGGGGCAGATGGGTATAGACGAATGGCAGCGTATTTTGCGGAAAGAGCGAAAGGAGGAGTAGGATTGATTATTACTGGTGGGAATTCGCCGAGTAAGGAAGGAATTGTTGGTCCTCATGAAGAAGCCTTCTGACTTCTATTCTAGGATATGCAAAGCAAATTGCGTAAAAGCATTCGTTGTCTTCCCAAATTTTTTCATCCGTTCATCGGTACTTTCTCCTTTTAAATAACGAGCATATAATTGTTCTGCAATGACTGCCCCTTTCCAATAAGCAAAGGCTTGATACCAATTCATTTGATGCATATCTAAACCACTGTACGCCGCATATTTTTCTATCAAAAATGCTTTGTCAGGAAAATTACCAGATAACATTACGGGTAAATCAAATTGTTCTAAAAAAGGCTCTGGCCAATAACTTAAAGTTGACCCAAAATCAACGAGTGGGTCGCCTAAAGTACACATATCCCAATCAAAAAAGGAAGTTACTTTATCGGGATTATCGGGTTGAAATTGGCAATTATCAAATTTTATATCATTGTGAATAATGGATACTTTTTGAGTCGTTGGTAGCCTTTTTTGTAATAATCCCAAAATATCATCCATCCCTTTATTATCGCTAGTTTTCGATAAATTCCAACGCTTTGCCCAACCGCCTAACTGTCTTTCCAAAAAACCTGCTGGTCTGCCTAATCGACTTAAATCTGCTGCCTCATAATCTACTTGATGTAAATTGGCTTGTGCTCGAATCATGGCATCCGTTAGTCGCTCTTCTGCCTTGTCAAACTGTTTGAAACAATCCAATAATTCGTAGCGAACAATCACCCCTGTTCTACGCTCAATGACCACAAATTTAGCACCGATAATTTCCTCGTCTTCACATAAATGATAAGCTCTTGGTGCAGGAGAAAAATGCTTATATAGCTTCGATAATACTCGATATTCTCGCTTCATATCGTGTGCCCCTGGTGCTATTTCACCAAAAGGTGGCCGACGTAATACTAATTCTGTCTCGCCAAATTTTAGTAAATAGGTTAAATTAGCGTGTCCTCCATGAAATTGGGAAACGGTCATTTCACCCGCTAATTCTGGTAAATTAGCTCGTAAATATATTTCTAATTTGTCCCAATCTAAGGATTCTCCTTTTCTGACTGCTTTTGCTGTGTCCATTGTTTATATTTAATTTTTTTTATGCCCTCAATTCCTGAAGTATAAAACAAAAAAAATACCAAGTACCAATAATCAATATTCCAGAAAATAGTAGTACCGTTAAGCTACTAATAATCGGATGGACTTTAAATTTTCCTCGCTTATTCAAATAGAAATAAAGCTCTAACAAGACAAGCGGTGGTATAAAAAAACCAAAATTCATGACTAAATCAAACAAGCCGTGAAAATCGTTTTGATGCCCACTTCCGCTAGGGTCTAAAGTAAAATAAAAACCATAACAAACCCGATAAAACCATGAACCCATTGCTAAAATAAATAAGCGCAAGGCCCATTCATTATGTTTTAAAATGGCCTTTTGGCGAGCGAATTGAATGGTTTGATAAGTGGCAATTAATAAAAATACACCATACAAAGAAAAAGCAATATTCATCGGTGTTCCGCCCGTTGTACCATGTATGCCCACATAAATAAAGCCACCAAAACTTGTCAAAATAGCAGCTACCGTAAAAATATAGCCAATGATTCGATGTACTTTCATCCATTTTCTAGACCAGCCCATTAATCATTGTAATGGCGCTAAGGCAGTCAAAGCTGCACCAAATACCATGTGGGTGGAAATGGAAATATTAGCAAATAATTTTCCTTCCTCAAAAACTCGATTAATTGTATGCCCATCTGTTTGTACCCCTAATATACCATAGACTAATGCTAACCCAATAAACGGAAGTCCTAATATGGCTATTAAACTGACAAAACTGTATTTGGAAAACAGGGTTACTTTTTGCTTGGTAGGCATATTTTTTAGTAAGTGAAAGGCGTAAAGGAATAGCAAAAAAAATATGCCTATTCTTCAAAAATATCTGATACCGCTATCTTAAAATCTTGAATCGTTAAGGATTTGACCGTATCCTTTTGGTTATATTTTTTATGGGTAACCAATGTTTTTTTATGGGCTTTGAAGACTTCAACGGTTTCAGTATCGGGGTCAATTACCCAATATTCTAAAACGCCTTTTTTACCGTATAATGCTTTCTTTTCTCCAAAATCTTTATCCTTTGTTCCATAAGAAAGTATTTCTACTAAAAAATCAGGTGCGCCTTCTACAAATTTCTTTAAGATACTTTTTCTATTCTTGGATACAAAAATAATATCTGGTTGGACTATATTTTTTTTTCCAAAATGGACATCCATCGGTGCTGCTAAAACTTGTCCTAATTTATTTTTCTTCACATGAAAGTGTAAGGCAGCAGATAAATTCATGGAAACTATTTGGTGTTTTCTAAATGGCGAGGGCATGTAGTGTAGTTTTCCGTTTAATAATTCATAAGGTGCATTTTTGGGCAAAGCCATGTAATCGTCCACTGTAAAGTCTGTCCTATCTTCATCAATAGTCGTCATTACAATATTCCCATCTTTTTCAAAGATAATTTGACCTGCAATAACAAGGTAATTTCTAGCTGCGAGCAGTTTGCTAAAATCAACTTGTTGGATGGTGCTAAATAAATTTAAAATAGGAAGACTAGACATAAGTATATTTTGACATCAAAAATACACTTTTTTAGATTAAAATAATCCAAATTGTGGAGAATTGGCATAAACTGGTAGAAAAGCTTTCAGGCTTTACTACCAGTTATCCGTACCTTCAATTAAATAGTGATAAATCTTTCGGGGAACTGAACCTGCCCGTTCCATTCAGGCGGGATCCCCCTATACTAGACCAATCGCTTCATTAACGCTTCTCGATAACTCGTTCCAATAGGCAGTTTTTGCCCCGCTATTTCGATTTCTTGTTGATTATAAGTTTGGATATAAGTCAAAGCAATGGCAAAAGAACGAATTGGCAAATAGAAAAGCGTCTAACATTAAAACAACCGCCAATAATGATATTTTATAACTCAAAACTAAGGGCTTATTCCCTTTTGAAAATTGAAAATTATAAATTGAAAATTGAAAATTGTCAAAAAGAGTGCTTTTCCATTTTTATAAGAAAACCCTT
>JBGCFJ010000496.1:0-5588 GCA_045106885.1 Saprospiraceae bacterium | reverse complement strand
TCATTACAGGCAGGAGAAGAGGTATAATGACAAGATTGGTCTGAATTACATAAATTACTTACAGTTAGATCATCCATTCCATTGGTAAAACAAATAGTATAACCTTGCCCATCAACATGTCGAAGGTCAAATGTATAACGATATTGTCCATCTTCTGTACCATTTTCTTTGGCTATTGCACCAACTGGAATTAGGGTATTATCATCAAAATAAGCACCTGTTACGCTTTTTACCTGCCAAGTTTGCTGATCTTGGTTAGATAAAATAGTTACGGTTTCTGAAAATTGCCCATCCTGTGCACTAGGACTAGAAGCATTATTTAAACAAGTACATGGATTATGTATCTTAATTTGATGATTTTTTAATAAACCAAAATCGACAGACATATTTGTTTTGCTATCAAAATCACCGTCTGTTATTGGTTCTTCGTCAAGCTCTAATTGTACTAAATCACTCATCACCATATTACCCATCTGAGAACCATTATCATCATTATTAACATCATTATTTGTAATAGCTCCAGGTTCAAAAGTACCGTTCCCTACTAAATCTATCATTCCTTCTCCATTTGAACTAATGAAGGGAGTTGGAATATCCGTTAATTTAATATAGTAGCTGCCTGGTTTTAAATTGTCAAAATAATAATATCCTTTTGTATCAGTAGCCATTCGGTTAATTTCTACATCATCATCGCTTTTAATACCGTCTGGTCCTGTTTGGTAAAGAATAACTTGAATTTTTGGAAAACCTGGTTCTGAAGGGTCTGCTGTTCCATTATTATTAATATCATTCCAAACTAAATTACCAATGGATAAACAAGGAATAAAACCGAAATCTACCGTCAAATTGGTATTGGGGTCTAGAATTGGGTCTTGATTCGGATTGTTTTCATCATCATTAGTAGGTTCTGTACAAATGGCTAAAGTGAATGTATCACTCATGACCATATTGCCCATTTGTGTACCATTATCATCATGATTTATGTCTGTAGAAGTAACGAAACCTGGTTCATAAGTACTTGGGTTGGCACCATTTTTACCAGTTCCTAAGGAACTGGTTAGATTATCAGGAATACCGCTATTAATTTTGATATAATAGATACCTTCTGGCAAATAGTCGAATAAATAATTTCCTTTTTTATCTGTTTGAGTTCTGTCAATTTCTATATCGTTTCCAATATCTTTTGTGCCATCTTCACCCACTTGGTAAAGAATTAATTCTACTCCTGCTATTCCTTTTTCTAGGTTATCAAAAAGACCATTATTATTATCGTCTAACCAAACTAAATTACCAACACTTAAAGCAGGTACAAAGCCAAAGTCATACTGATGCGTTCGAGAACCTTCTATACCAGAGGTTAACTGAATTGTTGCATAATTTCCATTAAGCATTCCATCACTATCTTTTTCTTCATCTGCTTGATTATTATCAGCTATTAGGTGATTTTCTAAAGCAGTTTGTTGAAGTGCAATTCGGATGGTATAAGGCATATTTGCAAGAACTCTATCATTTGGAGTTCTCCAATTTTGATTAGGCGCACCATCAAGCGTAAAGAAATACAGCCCTTCATTATTTGTTGTGGTAGTTGCAACGACTGCATTATTTTTAATGAGTTCAACTGTAACACCTTCAATTCCTTTTTCGTCCTCATCTTGAATTCCATTATCATTTTTATCTACCCATACATAATCTCCTAAACAGATAAAACGGTACAAACCAAAATCAATACTTAAATTAGTATTATTATGGTCATCACCATCATTCGTTGGTTCTTCTTCTATACCCAAATTGACCACCTCACTCATAATCATATTACCCATTTGGGTACCATCATCATTATTATTTTGATTGTTGTTAGGGTTAGCAGCAGGTTCTGTACTACCCGTACTTAATTCTAGAACAGGTCCTTGACCAGTAGAACTTACCATGCCAGTAGGAATACCGCTGTTTAATTTAACGTAGTAATTGCCAGGTTTTAATTCATCAAAGCGATAAAGACCATCTGCTTCTGTGGTTTGACTACCAACTAAAACATCATTATCGTTTTTTTGACCAGTTATTCCTACTTTGTATAATTGAACTTCGATACCTTCCAAAGTAGGTTCACTGTTTTCATATAATCCATTATTATTAATATCATTCCAAACTAAATTACCAATAGATAGACAAGGAATAAAACCAAAATCTACCGTCAAATTGGTATTGGGGTCTAGAATTGGATTTACAGACGGGTTATTCTCGTCATCATTAATTGGTTCTGTACAAATGGCTAAAGTGAATGTATCACTCATGACCATATTCCCCATTTGGGTGCCATTATCATCATTATTTATATCTGTAGAAGTAACAAAACCTGGTTCATGAGTGCTTGGATTTGTACCATTTGTACCAGTTCCCAAGGTACTAACCATATTGTGAGGAATACCGTTATTAACTTTAATATAGTAAACACCTTCTGGTAAGTCATCAAATAGGTAATGTCCGTTATCATCTGTGATGTCTCTCGCAATTTCTACATCGTTCCCAATACCTTTCGTGCCATCTCCACCCACTTGGTAAAGGATTAATTCTACTCCTGCGATTCCTTCTTCTGTTGTGTTAGCAATTCCATTATTATTACGATCAAACCAAACTAAATTACCAACACATAAAGTTGGTTGAAAACCAAAATCATGATTGTGTTGACTCGTACCAACCTTGCCAGAAGTTAGATTAATTACAGCATAACTGCCCACTATTTCTCCGTCACTATCTTTTAGGTCAGTTGTTTTATTTTGTTCTGTTAAGTGATGTTTAGCTAAATTATCTTGATCATGGAGTAGTCGAATGGTGTACGACATTTCAGGAGCTACTTTATCACCAATAGTTGTCCAATTTTGATTCGGAGCGCCATCAGTAGTAAAGAAGTATAATCCAGCTTCATTCGTTATTGTCGTAGCAACAACTACACTATTTTTAATCAATTCTACTCCAACACTAGGTAATCCGATTTCACTATCATTTTGAGCGCCATCACTATTTTTGTCTTGCCAAACATAACCACCTAAACAGATGGTAGATGTAAAACCAAAATCATACTCATGAGCATTCGTTCCTGGGCTACCAGTAGTGAAGGTGATTTTGGCATATCCATCAATAGATTCTGCATCATTATCTCTAACATCTCCATTAGGGGTTTCATCTGCGTTTGCAGCCGTAGGTGCACGTTCTTCTAGCGCAGCATCAGTTAGTGCAATCCGAAGACAATATTCCATGTTAGGGAGGACTTTATCACCAGGTGTTTCCCAATTTTGGTTGCTTGTTCCATCTTGATTAAAATAATATTGTCCACCATTTTGAGTCGTTGTAGTAGCAATTGTCACCCCATCTTTAATTAATTCTATCGTTACGTCGTCAATACCTGCTTCATTTGGATTTTGAATACCATCAGCATTAACATCATGCCAAACATAATTCCCTATTTCAATAGGTGCCGCCGCACATGCTAGTTCCAAATCTCCTAAACCAGCAGCTTTTCCAAAAGAGCCAACTTGAGGAGTTGGGCTAAGACTAGGGTGAGAAATATATAAGGTAAACGCTCTTTCTTTCTCTCCTGTTATATTACTAAGCCACGCTGTTCCACCAGAAAAGTAATTCTCAGGATCCATTACGTTTACTGCTACCGAATTATCATTCTGTGAAAAAGTAATGCCCCCTAAAACTGTTTCTTGGTGGAGATGGCTAAAGAATTCGCCGCTATAAAATTCGCCACCGCCAGGGCCTTGAATAATAGTATCACCATTTACACTACCAGGTAAGTTGTTTAATCCTGCGCCAAGACCATCTAATGTCTTTCCTCCATTTTCTAAAACATAAGTGCCATTATTATTAAAAGCTCTTAAAAGGTCTCCACCAACATATCCATGCCCTAAAGTAGCGTCACTAGGATCAGTAGTTGCTTGACTATATCCTGTTTGGTGACCCGTTCTATCCATAAAAGCAAGCATCATAGAACCATCTATATCAAATTCTATATCTGATAGAATGGGTTGTGGCCTACACCATCTAGGTCCGCTTGCAGTTATACCTGCTGTATGAAGGTCATTAAAATCTGAAATCCAAGTTTCCCAATTTTTACAAATTTCTGGTGGTCCAGTTTTATTATAACTAGCATGAACGAATCCTTTTGTATAATTTAAAGATTCGTTCAAAACAGTAGTAAAGCTATTACCATCATATTTTTGTACAAAAAATTGCATATCTCCTCCACCAGCAACTTGTCCACTGCATACAAAACCTACATATATTGCGCCTTTATAAATGCTTAAAGCCCAAGGTCTTAAATCTTCAGGAACTCCACAACCCATCGTTGGATTTGGAATGGGAATTGTATTACTAACCGTCTTACTTTCAATATCTATCGCAACGATAGAACCATTATTATTTAGGTTAAGTACATATAACGTTTTTTCATCTTCTGAAATATCCATATCTCCAAGCCCTATTTTACCAATAGCATCAAAGGCTTCAGGGTCATGACTACTTGTATCAGGCCTTGCAGGTAGTAAATAATTTCTAGGATTGCTACCAATATTGACACCTTCAGCAGCTAAATCCATCCATTCTTCTATTATTGGATTGCTTGGGTCAGCGTGATTGACTCGATAAATCCCACCAATGCCCATAGGACCAAAACCCGCATGCCTTTTTAGCATTGCAGCCGCATAAACATTTTGAGAAGTACGTGCATAGGCAATGCCCCAAGTACTTCCTATTTCTCTATTAACAGAAAGGATATTGACATCAGATTTACTAGCACCTGCTGCATAGGGATAGCTGACCAAAACTTCACCATTTCCTGCTGTTCCTCCACTAGTTGGTTCACCAGAAATGTAACAAGGAGTGATTAAATGTGGGGTAGCATCACAATACCGACTAGGATTTCCAAGGCCTAAATTAGCACAATTTCCTGGTGTGACGAATTGAACTGTTGTTTGACTAGTTGTACCAGCAATTGTCGCTTTTGTATAGTTTTTTAGTTCCTTGGGTATATTAAATTCTACTCTATAAGCCGCATCTGAAAGATTAGGAAATAAATATTGACCATTTCCATCTGTAGTAGTACTAGCTACTACTTTGTTAGCGGTATTATAGATAATAACCTCTATATTAGCTACACCAAATTCTCTGGACTCAGTACTTATATCTCCATCAAAATTAAAGTCTTCCCATACAAGTCCTCCTATTGCATCAGTAGCTAAATTCGTACAATTGGAAGCGTTAGAAACACGCTTGAATGTTGTATTTGAGCCATTACTAGAGGTTAGGAATGCTTGGTTTTTTAGATAAAACTCCTCTTTGAAATAAGAAAAAGTTTGTTCAAAAAAAGAAATTTGTGATTTTGAAGATAATAGCAGGATAGTTAAGATCATCAAAATCCCAGTTCGCACTATTGCAAAAGATGTTTTTTTCATGAGAATAAATTGTAAGAGTTGTTTTCCTAAAAAACAAATAAGAACCTATAAAAGGGGGGATAAACTAAGTGTTATTGTATTGAGTTTGTGTATGGAATTAGTAGATTCTCTAAAAGGTATATCAGGAGGGATGTA
>JBGCFJ010000495.1:0-6594 GCA_045106885.1 Saprospiraceae bacterium | reverse complement strand
TATTATTTGGAACGCAATTAGGTGGTGGTACAGATATTAATAAAGCAGTTGGTTATGCAGAACATTTAATTCAAAATCCAACCGATACCATTGTTTTTCTAATTAGTGATTTATTTGAAGGAGGAAATGAACGTGCGCTTTTAAAAAGAGTTGCGGCTATTAAAGCTAGTGGGGCACAATTCATTGCCCTTTTAGCTTTAAATGACGAGGGGACGCCTGCTTTTGACCGTTCTGTAGCAGGGAAGTTTGCGAATTTTGGCGTTCCTTCTTTTGCCTGTTCTCCTGACCAATTTCCTGGATTGATGGCAGCCGCTATCAAAAAAGACAATATCCATAATTGGATGGCTAGAGAAGGAATCTTATCAGTAGCTTAGGCTTCTAGCTTGAGAAGGAATATATTGCTAATCTACGAAACTCGACGTATCAGATAATTTAGAATTATCAGATACGCGCATCAACATTTTGTGTCAGTCTAGCTGATCACTCTCTCCCAATAGTATTTGGTGTAATTTCTTCTAAATATCGACTAGAACGACCATACACATCTGAATAAAAATCATTTTGCTGCTTCGCTTCTACCATTCTTTTTAAACCATCTCCTGCTTTATAATTTTGAGGAATTAATGTTGCTGGTGGTGGCGCACTAGCTACGAGCGTTTCTGAATGCGTGACTCTAGTTACAGGTGTATTCCCGACTACTTGAGCATCCAAATATTCTTGCGCTGGTGGAGTCGATTCTTTCTCTTTTTCCATAGCAAATAAAACAGGGTTTCCTCTATCATATTGATGTAAGTCATATTTTTCTATGGTATTAATCAATAACGTCGCATAGTTTTTTGCCGTAGCATAGCCTGCTTTTTTTAAGCCCTTCGCCCAACCCTTATAATCGGTTTTAGCTAGACTAAATAAGGAACTATATCTTTTGTTTACTATTAAAAATTCAGAATGATCATAATAAGAATCTGCGGGGTTGTCATAGGTTCTAAAACAAGACTTCACTAATTTCCCATTGACGTAATCGTCGTCCTTATGGTAATACTTCCCACCTGTCCAATTTCCTTTACACTTAATACCAAAATGGTTATTAGAATTTTTAGCCAAACCACTCGTGCCATATCCAGATTCAATAATTCCTTGTGCCAAAGTAATGCTTGCAGGAATACCTGTTCTATCCATCTCTTGAATAGCAATAGTACTATATTGGTCTATGTATGCTAAAATCTGTACATCTGCATTATTGGTAGTAAAAGAAGACAAGGAAAGGGTAGCAATAATTGCTAAAGTAAATTGAAAGCTTCTCATCATGGGGAGGTTTTAAAATGAATAAATCGAGATTGCTGAGTTAATCTCTTTTGAACATTTCGTAATGAAACCTACCAGCATCAAACAAGATAAAATATTAACCTAAGAGAAAGGGCGGGAATAAATATTGTACTTTATTCCCATCCTTTGGAGGTTCTCTTAGATCTAAGTAGTCATGGCTTAATGACCAATTTTTATAGTGTTAAATAGTCTGCGAGGGTAAACATTACAGTAAAACTGTTATATCATATTCATGATTTTTACAATACAAAACAAATGCCATTTTTCATTAATATGTTATTTGGGTCACTTTTTTAGCGGATTCAGCTAAAAATGTTAATAAATAATTAAAAAACTAATGTGTTTATTTAAAATTGTCTTATAAACTGTATTTTTCAATTACTTTTTTTGAATAGACTTACTAAACGAGAAAATATTTACGTTTATCTAAAAAACAATTCAAACTCTAGACATCTTTTGAATATTTAAGAGGTCTTTTGAAGTAAACTCAAAAAATATTTTTCAATCACTCAGGTTACTCAAATTTTACTTATCACTCGACAATCAACTAATCAATAAATTTTGAGCAATCTAAATATTTTATACAATATGAAAAAATTCACTGCTTGGATATCGCTATTATCCTTACTAACCATTGCGACTACCGTTTTTGCGGATACTAAATCCCTATCTCCTTTTGATGAAATTATTCTTTCTGGTAATGTGAGTGCACTTTTAGTCGAAGGCGAGGAAGAAAGTATTGACATCAAAAACGATGAAGGTCGTTTAGATTTTTATGTAGAAGGGAAATCTCTGAAAGTAAAAGCTACAGACCTGGTAAAATACAATAAAACACCAACCATAAAAGTCATTATTACTTACAAAAAGTTAAGAGGATTAAGAGTACGAGCTGGTGCCTCTGCTTATACGGAACAGCCGATTAGCGGAGACCAATTAGATTTGAAATTTTCTAGTGGTGCTTCTGGAGAAATCGAAGTTGTTCAAAATTCCTTAGAGATTAATGTTTCGGAAGGAGGTAATTTGGAAGTACGAGGAGAAACAGATTGGCAAGACATTAAAGTGGCAACAGGTGGGACCTTATCTGCCTATAAATTAAAAGCAGCTAATACCGTAGTAAAGGCCAATACTGGTGGAAATGCGAAAGTCATGACTACGAAGAGCATTGATGCTAGAGCTAATACTGGCGGTAGTATTACTTATAAGGGGAATCCTAGAAAAGTGCAGGAAAAAGATGGACTTTCTGGGACCATTAGAAGTTACTAATGTAGTAGGCAGTAAATAGTTGGCAGTTTACAGTTGGTAGATTTGCTTAATTTAATTGAAGTACTTAATAGTCCAGTTTAAATCGTCCGATGACTACGTCGTCGGATGATTTAAACCAGCTTATCGGACGACAATAGTCATCCGACGAGATGGTTTAGCTCTTATGTTGAGAATTTACAATTGAATATTATCAATTACTAATTGATAAAAACAAAAAACCTTTGCTAAATTATTTAGCAAAGGTTTTTTTAGTAGAATTGATAAATTATGAATTCATCGTTTATTAAAACAAGCTTTCAATTATATTCTCTTCTGTAATGCCTTCTGCCTCAGCCTTATAGTTTCGGACAATTCTATGTCTTAAAACATATTTTGCAATTGCTTGAACATCTTCAATATCTGGAGAATATTTACCACTAATAGCTGCATGACATTTAGCACCTAAGACTAAATATTGAGAAGCTCTAGGACCTGCACCCCAAGAAATATAATTATTCACTTTATCCGTCGCCATCTTAGTCCCTGGACGGGTTTTAGAAGCTAAGCCTACCGCATATTCTAAAACATTATCTGCAATAGGAATCTTACGAATCAATGCTTGGTAAGCTAAAATCTGCTCAGCAGTCACAATATTATTTAAGCTGTATTTCTCAATTGCCGTTGTCGCCTTTACTACTTGAATTTCTTCTTCGTAAGAAGGATAATCCAAAGGAATATTGAACATAAAACGGTCTAATTGTGCCTCTGGTAGCGGATAAGTTCCTTCTTGTTCGATTGGGTTTTGTGTTGCCAATACGAAAAAAGGAGCTGGCAATTTATGTCGTACACCACTTACCGTCACGGAACGTTCTTGCATCGCCTCTAATAAAGCCGCTTGTGTTTTAGGAGGTGTACGGTTAATCTCATCCGCTAAAACGATATTAGCAAACAAAGGCCCTTTATTAAATTTGAAATGACGGTCTTCATCTAAAATTTCAGACCCTGTAATATCTGATGGCATTAAATCTGGTGTAAATTGGACTCTTTTAAAATCCAAATCTAATACTTGAGCAATCGTACTGACTAAAAGTGTTTTTGCCAGTCCTGGTACACCGACTAAAAGGCTATGCCCATTACTAAACATGGAAATAATAACGGTCTGTACCACCTCCTCTTGTCCTATAATTACTTTACCAATTTCTTTTTTCAGGTCTCTATAAGATTGTGCCAAAGCATCTACCGCTTGCACGTCTGATTTATTTGCTGTTGCTGTCGCCATCGAGTGAATCGTAAATTTAAGGGATGTGAAAATTAGTGACTATCTTTTAGTGCACTATTCAATTGATTTCTAATAAGTTAAAAATAGAATTTTCAACCAACTTATTGTATAAAATCTTCCTAATTTAACAGAAGTGTAACGTTGGGAAGACCTTCTTTGTTTCGGAAACGGATTAGTAGAATAGAGATTAGCATTCATTTCATTGAGCGAATAGAAACAAAAATACTTAATTCTATTAACTTTATGGGCTTATCTCACTACGCTACCAAGGTTCAGATGATTCAATCTCTTTGCTAACTTTATGCTATTAATCCAAAAATTAAGCCGACCTTTAGTTTTTAGGACAATCCCACATCATTTCACTGATTTCGTACTTTTCTTTTTGATAAGAATAATGCCACCATTCTGTTCGGATAGGTTGTAAATTAAAACTAGCCATTAATTCTTTTAATAATTTTCGATTGGTAGCAATTTCTGTAGAATGCTTAGTAAAAGTATGATGCGCTTCTTGACCAAAAAAATCATAAGCAGTGCCCATATCTAATGCTTGTCCATTTTTATCCACAATAGTCAAATCAATCGCTGCGCCTCGATTATGCATAGACCCTTTCCAAGGAGGCGTAACATAATTAGCATTGGGTACTTTTTTCCATAATAATGCTTGAATTGGTTTAGGTCGGTAGCAATCAAATAACTTCAAGCCTAAATCTTTTTTTTGCAATTCTTGATGGGCTGCTATAATCAATTTAGCGACGTTAGGTCTCAAAAAACAGCGACCACAATCATACATTTTTGTCTGTACAAAATTATCCTCGGTTGCATATTTTAAATCTAAAGCAATCGTCGAGTCCACTAGTCCGATATCAGTCCAAGCGGTAGTATCGTAATCAAAAATAATGGCTTTTTCTACCTTTTTTTCTTTTATTGGTAAAGAATTGATAGGTTTGTTATTGGAAACCTCATTTTTACAATGACTAAAAAGTATTAAACCAGAGTAGAGAATTGTCCATTTAAATAGTGACATAACGAATTAGATTTAAGTTGGGTACCTGCTTACTTTACAGTTGGCTAATCCCTTTGCCCCATGTCCTAAGCTCTTTGCCAATTGATTTTAATTAAGTTTATATGAAAAATTACGTTATTTTTTTGATAGCTACCTTTTTAATGATTAGTTGTCAAACACCGACTACTTCATCGTTAGCAACAACAGATATTATTGTCCCACAAAGAACTGTTAAATTAGCCAAAGACCGTTATAATGTAGCGTTCCTAATTATGGACGGTGTATATAATACAGAATTAACGGCACCCTATGATATTTTTCAACATACTATTTTTAGAGATAGCATCAAGGCAATGAATACTTTTTTGGTTGCTAATACCTTGAAACCAGTCACTAGTTTTGAAGGCATTCGACTACTTCCAGATTTTAACTATTTAGCAGATAATTTACCAAAAATAGATATTTTGGTCGTTCCAAGTGCTGAACATCATTTAGATACGGATTTAGCAGATGAAGCGATGTTGGATTTTGTAAGAAAAGTAGATAAAACAGCGAAATATATTACTTCCCATTGCGACGGTGCTTTTGTTTTAGCGAAAGCAGGCATTTTGGACAATGCCGTTTCTACTACTTTTCCAAGTGATATTGGTAAATACAAAGCCATGTTTCCTCATTTAGACGTTCGGTCAGATGTACTCTTTGTGCATGATGGGAAATATATTACTTCTGCTGGTGGTGCTAAATCTTTTGAAGCGGCATTATATTTAGCAGAAATTATGTATAGTAAGAAAATCGCCCAAAGCTTAGCAGGTGGTTTAGTCATTGATTGGCAAATGGAAGCAGTACCAAAAATTGTTATTGAAAAGTAGTTTGGTCACCTTCTTTTTCTAAAAAATAGACCACTAAATTTGTCCATTCTTCCGCTAAAGATAGGGTAGGCATCGTTTTGCCTGCTCTTCGATACCAATAATTGGCATTCCAATCATCTCCTTCTTTTCTATGCAAATAAGCATGTACCCAATTTGCTTCAGGATAAGGATTCCCATCTGCGATATCATGAGCCTTAGTCCAATCACCTTTTCCATCATACCAAAGTGCTAATAAATTTGGTGAAAGATTAGGAGGGGGAGATTTTTGTTGAAGTGAATTTTTAAAATTATTTAGTTGCATATACAAATTGAAAATCTAGAAAATCCATTGGAATAAACTAACTATTCCCCAAATAATACCGCCTATTATACTTAAAATCAATAATATAATTGCTCCCATTACGAGTCTTGATTTCCATCTGAGCCAAGGTTTTTCTATAAAATCAATACGATTTTTCAATAAAATTCCCTTGAAACTATCAAATTCGATAACTATCTCAGCACATTGTCTGGCAATCAATAATTCATTTCTGACTCTGTATATATCACTTAAAATAGCATAAAAATTTTCAACAACTTTGCTGTCAAACATTTTATATGCTGGGTAGACTTCGTGAATATTTAGGATATTTCCAAAAACATCATCTAAAGTATCACTACCATCTTTTTCAAAGTTGAGTACTACATAATTTATATCTATAGACGGATAACCTGAATATTTTTCATAATTTTCTTCAACTGCCTTATCATATTTTTCCCATTCTTTCAAATCTTCATAGCATATTGCAATTTCATGAGCTAGGAAAGGTTCATTAGGGTACTTGATTTTTATTTTTTCAAGATAAATTAACCTACTTAAAACATCATCCTCTTCTACC
>JBGCFJ010000494.1:0-2791 GCA_045106885.1 Saprospiraceae bacterium | reverse complement strand
CGGACTTGATGAATGGAAAGATTTGATTTCTTTTGAAAAAGATTAAAAAAGGGGACTTGTTAGCAGCAAGTTCCCTTTTTTAGTGAAAGCCCCCTTAGACCTAAGATTTTTCTTAAAATGTTTAAAGCAATTAACCAACCTTTAACCTTTCCCGTCGTAAATTTAGGTAGTTAATCAAGTCAACCCTTTACATAGTAGAATATTCTGCTATCTTTGGGCAAAATTTTAAACCTCATTTTAGACAAATACCGATTCAATGAATCAAATATTTAAAAAGGCCCTACCACATATTTTAGCTGTTGTAACTTTTCTGATTTTGAATATCATTTATTTATATCCACAATTAGAAGGTAAAGTAATACAGCAAGGTGATATTGTTTCGCATGAAGGTATGTCGCAAGAAATAGTAATATATAGAGCTATTTCAGGTGAAGACCCGTTATGGACGAATGCTATGTTTGGTGGGATGCCCGCTTATCAAATTTCAACGCTTTATGATGGAAATCAGGCAGTTTTTTTAGAACGATTAGTTCAATTGTATTTTGGAAGCCCAATAGGGTATTTTATTAGTTTGATGATTGGTTTTTATTTACTAAGTGTTTTGCTTGGAATTAATTCGTGGCTAGGCATCCTTGGAGCAGTTGCATTTGGTTTTGCTTCTAATCATTTGGTACTACTTGAAGCTGGACACATGACTAAAATTAGAGCAATAGCTCAATTTGCGCCTATAATTGCTGGTGTTTTGTTGGTTTTTAGAAAACAGCTTGTGCTTGGTGGGATTTTGTTTGCAACAGGAATGACGCTAGGCATCTTAGCGAACCATATCCAGATGACCTATTATTTGGGGATAGTGTTGGCTATTTACGTATTAATTGAGATTATTAAACATATTAAAGAGGGAGATTGGAATACGCTATTGAAAGCTGGAGCGGTATTATCAATCGGATTAATTTTGAGTATTGCTACTTCTGCATCTAGTTTGTTTACTACCTATGAGTATTCTAAAGATACTATGCGGGGTACACCAATCTTAACACAATCAGAAACTACTAAATCAGAGGGGAGTAGTAGTGCGGTAAATGGTCTTGCTTGGGATTATGCGATGCAGTGGAGTAATGGACCAATTGATGTGTTTGCTACAATGGTACCTGGTGTCGCTGGTGGAGGGTCTTCTGAAAAAGTAGCTGCTGATTCTAAGATTGCAAAATTTTTTAGAAGTCGTGGTGCTAATATACAAAGAGTGCCCTTATATTGGGGAGATTTACCAGTTACAAGTGGACCTACTTATTTTGGTATTATTTTCTGGCTATTATTTTTTGTAGGGCTTTTCTTAATTAGAGGGACGCTTAAATGGTGGTTTGGTATTGCAGTGTTGTTAACCTTACTTTTATCCATGGGGAAACACTTTGAGTTTTTAAGTCGCTTCTTTTTTGATTATGTTCCTATGTATAGTAAATTTCGTGCACCTAGCTCCATGACAAGTGTGACGACACTGTTAGTTCCATTGTTTGGGATTATTACCTTGTCGGAGATTATCAAAAATAAATTTACGGCTAAAGAAGTCACCAAAGCACTATATATTGGAGGGGGTATTATGAGCGTTATTACGCTATTTTTCGCTTTAATAGCGCCAGGTATGTTTGATTTTTCATCCCTAGGAGATGGTCGATTACAACAATCTGGTTGGGACGTAGATGCTTTGATTGGAGATAGGAAAGCATTGATGCGTTCTGATGCGTTTCGTTCTTTTGGATTGGTAGCAATTGGTGTGGGATTGATTTGGGCATTTGTTAATCATAAAATTAAAGCATTCATTTTGATTGGGGGCGTTGCTTTGTTGTCATTTGGTGACGCTTGGACGATAGGAAAGCGCTATTTATCTAAGGATGAATTTGTTTCTGCCAAACAATACGCTTCAAATCATACGATTAGACCAGTTGATCAACAGATTTTTAATGCGGAGGGAATTACTTCCGTAGAAAATATTTCTCAACTAGGGATGGATTACTTAAAGAAAAGAGCAAACTATAGAGTTTTAGATTTATCTATTAGTACTTTTCAAGGGTCTTCTACCTCTTATTTTCATAATACTATTGGCGGATATCATCCCGCTAAATTACAACGGATACAAGATCTTATTGATTATCATTTGACAAAGGGGAATCAAGGGGTGATGGGAATGTTGAATACTAAATATGTCATTAGTCCTCAAGGGCAGTTGCAACAAAATCCTGCTGCTTTAGGTACTGCATGGTTTGTTGAATCTATTCGAAAAGTTAACACGCCAAATGAAGAAATAGAAGCTTTGAATAATATTGATCCTGCTAATGAAGCAATTGTTTTGGATAGTGAATTTAATAATTACATTGGCTCGTTTGACCCTTCCAAAAATGGTAGCGTGACTTTAAGTGGTTATAAGCCTAATCATTTAACTTATACGACTAATACGACTAGTGAACAATTAGCCGTATTTTCTGAAGTATGGTATGGGCCGGATAAAGGATGGAATGCTTATATTGATGGCAATCCTGTCGGTCATATTAGAGCGAATTATATATTAAGGTCATTGAAAGTGCCTGCTGGAACGCATACAGTTGAATTTAAATTTGAACCTTCAACTTTCTATTTAGGCGAAACAATTTCTTTAATTGCTTCTCTGTTACTTATTCTTGGATTATTAGGTTTTATTGGATTTCAACTATTTTCATTGTATAAAAATGGAATACCAGAAGCGGAAATAAAAGAGCAAGTAAGTAGAGTAGCACCTAAAAAAGAGAGAGTGAAACCAACT
>JBGCFJ010000493.1:0-2287 GCA_045106885.1 Saprospiraceae bacterium | reverse complement strand
AACATGATGAAAATAGATTAAAAAAAATTTCCCAAATTTTAAATAAAAAAAAAAAAAAAATCATAGAAATACACATTTAAAAATAAAAATGTTTCTAAATTAATTTATTTGAAAATTGCTTTGTTTATTATATTGCTTTTTAGCAAGTAGATGGGGGATTATTTAATATTTATCTTTTTAAAAAAAGAGATAGTAGATTAAAAATACATTTGTTAATCATGCATAATTTTTTGATAGTCAAATAATTAAGTTAACTTTTTTTTAAAAAAAATAAATATATTAAAGTGATTAAAATGTTTATTTTTTAAGATTTTTTTAAGATTTTTTAAGAAAAAGTGTACCCATCTTTCGAAAATGCCCGTCTCAATCATGTCGCTAAACTATTAAATTAGCGAATCCAACACACAACAAGTCCTCACACCCCTTCGATTAGAGTAAAAAATCTTGTACTTGTTTCTTACCTTTGCGTAAAAATAAGTACAAACCAAATTCATTTGGAGAAGCCATTACATAAAATGAAGATATCGGATGAAGAGCTCATTCGGCACTACTTAGAGACTCAAAATTCAAAGTATTTTGATCAGCTTTATGGAAAATATTCCACTAAGGTGTTTAGTAAGTGTATTTCCTTATTAAAGGATGAGGGAATTGCACAAGACGCCACACAGGATATTTTCTTAAAGATTTTTCTAAACCTTTCTAAATTTGGTGGAAAATCTAAGTTTTCAACTTGGATTTATTCTATTACCTATAATTATTGTATAGACCTGATTAGAAAGAAGAAAAAAGATGGAAATATCTTTTCTGATGAAATTGAGCGCGCACCTGACCTCGCAGAGGAAGTGCCTGATAGTGCCTTACTTGAAATGGAAGTCAAAAAACTAAAAATAGTTTTAGATATTATTCCTGTAGGTGATAAAGCAGTCTTATTAATGAAATATCAAGACGATATGTCTATTAAAGAGATTTCTAGCACACTGAATAAATCGGAAAGTGCCATCAAAATGAAACTTAAAAGAGCTAAACACAAAGCTCAGAAAGTTTACGAAGATAAATTCAAACAAAACTATAATTAACTACTTAAATTTATTATGAATCATAGCGTTTTCTAAAACTGATTATCATGAATAACTTCCAAAGACTAGAAGAAGAAGAAATAAATGGATTTACCCAATTGCCATTAGGTCTTATTGGTAATAATGTCCATAATAGCTTAGACAATATGAGAACCATGGGTAGCATGGTCGAATTGTACCTTACAAAAATTGTTGATGTTTTTGTAATGATGGCTGGAGGAAATGCAGAGCGCCCCAATAATAGCTTTTCGCATACTAGTGGACATGGTTCTCCAACAGAACCAGATAGCGGTCAACCAGGAGGACCATCTGAAAGTTAAAAAATCCAATTCTTTGTAAGAACACCCAAAGTCTATTAAAAAACTAACAACTCAGAAGATTTTATACCCTTTAATCTTCTGAGTTTCCAAAAAAACTCTAAAACCAACATCATACTTATTATAAATGAGACTTTTAGAAGATATACTCAAACAACTTCAGGAGTTTGCTCCTAATTTAATTTTTGCATTAGTTATCCTATTTATTGGCTGGATTATTGCAAAATTGGTGGCAAGCATTGTCAAAAGAATTTTAAAGGCAATCAAGATTGATGATTTAGCAGATAAATTAAACGACATTGATATTGTTCGGCAAACCAATATGAAAATATTGCCAAGCAATGTAATTAGTAAAGTAGTTTACTATGTTTTTATGCTGATTACTTTCGTTGTCGCAACAGATAAACTAGGTGTAGAAGCGGTTACTAATTTATTGACTGATTTTATTGGTTATCTCCCTAAATTATTAACAGGTCTTATCTTTTTTATTCTTGGCTTAGTAGTTGCGGACACCATTAGAGGCGTAGTTTTAACGGCTTGTCAATCATTAGGTATTCCTTCAGCAAAGATAATTGCGAGTGTTGTTTTTTATTTTATCTTTCTTTCTGTTACAATGAGTGCTTTAGACCAAGCTGGGATACAAACAGATTTTATCAAATCTAATTTGATGATCATTATTGCTGGTGTAGTTGGTGCTTTTGCGTTCGGATATGGATTAGCCTCTAAAGGAATGATGTCTAATTTATTGGCTTCTTTCTATGCGAAAGGTAAATTTATCATAGGCGATACAATCACAGTTGAGGGGATAAAAGGGCAAATAGTAGCTATGGATAATACGTCTGTTACGGTCCAAACCGATACTTCAAAAACGGTTTTTCCTTTAAGTAAATTAAC
>JBGCFJ010000492.1:0-6599 GCA_045106885.1 Saprospiraceae bacterium | reverse complement strand
GGAATTACTTTTGCGAGTAACATTAGTGAGCAAGTAGATTTTACCATTTCCTCCAGAACGGGTTTAAATAGTGTCGAGAATACCTTGCAAAGAGCAGGAAATACCAACTATTTGAGTCAAACAACAACAGCTAAATTAGGTTGGGTATTACCAGGAGGCTTGGTTTATAGAACGAGTTTAGCCCATCAATTTTATGATGGCTTAGCAGATAATTTTGATTCCGATTATTTTTTATGGAATATGAGTTTGGGTAAGAAGATGTTGAAAGAAGATAGAGGAGAATTGGCGATTACCATTTGTTATTTTTTCTTTCAAAACCAAAGTATTGTTCGAAATGTAACGGATGTTTATATTGAAGATTTAAGAACCAATGTTTTACAACAGTATTTTATGCTAAAGTTTACTTGGAATTTCAGGAATTTTAATTCAGGTAAAGCAAAAGCTGATACAGAATCGGAAGACGATCAACGACGGAAATGGAGGGGACGATTTTAAAACTACATATAGTATAACAAATATTGCCATATCGAATGGCAATATTTGTAAAAACCCTTTTTGATTTCTTTGGACTCGATGTCCAAAGAAATCAAGATACAAAGCATGAATTTTATTTTTATAAAACCCTTGTAACTTAAGTTAGATATTTAAAGATTCTGTTTATTCAACTCCTTCACCGCATAATCCACCGCCCGAGCAGTCAAAGCCATATAAGTTAAAGAAGGATTGACACAAGAAGCGGAAGTCATACAAGAACCATCCGTCACAAAAACATTCTTTGCTTCATGACATTGATTCCATTTATTTAAAACGGATGTCTTAGGGTCTTTGCCCATTCTAGCGGTGCCCATTTCGTGAATGCCGCTGCCCATTGGTGCTTGTCCATCAATTTGGAGAATATTTGTGCCGCCAGCTGCTTCTAACATTTCTTTTGCTGTGGCAAAAATGTCTTTTTTCATAGCCGCTTCATTTTCGCCATGTTTGGTTTCAATATACAAAGTTGGTAAACCGTAAATATCTTTTTTATTAGGATTTAATTGGACTTTATTATGATGATAAGGTAATATTTCTCCAAAACCATATAGTGCCATTTTCCAACCGCCTGGTTTTGTTAAAGATTTTTTAAAATCTACACCAATGCCCGGTTGATTTATCCCTCTTTCCCAACCTTGACGACTGCCGCCTCCTTGAAAGCCGTACCCTCTAATAAAATCACTATGCTTATCCCAAACATTTCTAAATCTTGGAATGTAAATCCCTCCTGGTTTTTGTCCTGTATAGAATTTGGCTTCATCTCCATCAAAATCGGCGAAAGAAAGTAAATTAAATAAATGATCCATTAAATTGCGGCCTAATTCACCACTTTTATTGGCAAACCCATTTGGAAAACGGTCGCTGGTAGATTGTAATAATATTTGCGTAGACCCTAATGTAGACGCACAGAGAAAAATAACTTTTGCTTTATACTCCGTCGTTTCTCCTGTTTTAGTATCAATCACTCTAACACCTGTTGCTTTACTTTTATCCTTATCAAATAAGAGCGTTTCAACAACTGAATCTGGTTTTAAAACCATATTACCTGTAGCCGCCGCCGCAGGTAAAGTTGAACTTTGACTACTAAAATAAGCACCATAAGGACAACCCCTGTAGCATAAATTTCTACGTTGGCAAGCAGAACGGCCATTATGGGCTACTGAAAGATTGGCAATTCGAGCATTGGTGACTTTTCGTTTGGTAAATTTATCTTCTACACCCGCCTTTAATCGGTCTTCTGCACAGTTTAAACTAAACGGGGGTAAGAATTCACTATCAGGTAATTGTGCCAATCCTTCCGCTTTTCCAGAAATACCAATGTATTTTTCGACATAACTGTACCAAGATGCAATATCCTTATATCGAATCGGCCAATCTACGCCATGTCCATCTTTCGCATTGGCTTCAAAATCCAAATCACTCCAACGATAAGTTTGTCGTCCCCACATGAGCGAACGTCCCCCCACATGATTTCCTCTAATCCAATTGAAAGGTTGTTTGGGTGGCGTCGTATAAGGATGATCTTTATCTTTTATCCACAAATCTTTAGTTCCTTCATTAAAGGCATAAACAGATGATTGGACGGGATACAGCGCTTTATCTGCTGCGGTTGCTTTATTACGATGGCTTAAATCCCAGATTGGAGTATTGGCGTGCGTATAATCTTTGACATGTTCTAGTTTCCTACCTCTTTCTAAAACTAAGGTTTTTAACCCTTTTTCGCAAAGTTCTTTAGCTGCCCAGCCACCTGTGATACCAGAACCTACGACTATGGCATCGAATGTATTATTAGTTTGCATGATTTTTTCTTTGAAAAGATTTGCTAAATTTTTGAAATTTAGTAAATCTATAAATTGATAATTGTACCTAGTGTTTTAGTCAAGATTGAAATGTCGAGTGGATAAGTCGCTCGTAACCGCCAAATTTATTTGGCTGGTTCTTTTTTTAGTTGAACCAGTCACACAAATTGGCGGTTACGAAGATGAAGCTACCCGTCAAATCATGTTTGGTCGAACGCTAGTTAAGATTTACTAAATCTGCTAGATTTAGCAAACCTATAGTATTAGACACTCCGTCCTTCAATCCCCACCTGAATCTTCTGAGGTGTGTCCAAACAACCTTCAAATTGCTGTGGGATTGGTCGATAATCCATCAACTCCGTAATAGCATATTCGGAAGTAAAATAACCGACTAATACCAATTCTTTGAGTTTACTAATCAATGCTTTTTCGCCTGTCTTTTGTTGATTGGCTATTGCTTTTTTCTCGTGTAAGACTAAGAATTTTTGCTGCTCCTTCCGAGTACTATTGATAAAACTGTTGCCTGTAAAAAATTGACACTCTTCTTCAAATTTTGCCAATTCTTTTGGAAATTGTAACTGATCATAGCCATTAAATACGTCTTTCAACATCAAATCTATAAATTCCGTTAAGTGCAAACTTTTAGCACCTGGTGTATCAGTCTCTGGCAAAATCGTCTCCGCTATTTCGCCAATCGTAGCAGCTTGCTCTTTGGTCAAAAATTGAGGCGTCCAATCGGGCGCACCCGTAGGTTGGCAACCACTCATGACGCCCGCAATTACGGAGGCAGAAACTGCACCTCCGAGGAGATAGGCAGCTTGTTGAATTGCTTTTCTTCTATTCATTAAAAATTATATTTTGAAAAGTTCAATGGTAAAAGTATAAAAATAGGGTTTGAAATAAAACTTTTTCTAATCTTTCCTTACCTTTGGCGACTGAGATGCGGGTTGCGGGTTACGAGTTGCGAGTTAGCTTACTAGTTTTGACTAATTATTGAATTGTCAATAGATAGTATTCTAAATGATTTAGTGTTTCCAGAATGCCAAATTCTAGAAATACTTTCCTCTAGAATAAATACTGATAACCTTTTTCTACCCTTAAATTATTTTGATCCTAATGACAACTCGTAACTCGTAACCCGCAACTCAAAACATTTTCCAAAAACACTAAAACCTAAAATTAAGAATACATGACTTTACAAATCAAGTCGCTAGAGCAATACAACAAAGTTTATAAAGAAAGTGTCGAGAACCCAGAAAAATTCTGGGCAGCACAAGCGGAAACTTTCCAATGGCAAGAAAAATGGGACGAAGTGCTGAATTGGGATTTTAGAAAACCAGAAGTAGCGTGGTTTAAAGGCGGTAAAATGAACATTACCGAAAACTGTTTAGATCGCCACTTGAAAGATAGACCCGACCAAACCGCTATTTTATGGGAACCGAATGACCCAAATCAAAAAACGGTTAAGTATTCTTACCGTGAATTATATGAAGAAGTGTGTCGTTTTGGTAATGCCTTAAGAGCGAAAGGTATTAAAAAAGGAGATAGAGTTTGTTTTTATATGCCGATGGTAGCAGAGTTGGCGATTGGCGTATTGGCTTGTGCTAGAATTGGGGCAGTACACTCGGTTGTCTTTGCAGGTTTTTCGGCGACTGCTTTGGCGGATAGAATTAAAGATGCGACTTGTAAAATGGTGATTTGTTCGGATTATAATAATCGGGGAACAAAAAATATTCCTGTCAAGCAAGTAGTAGATGAGGCAATTTTACAAGGTTGTACCAGTGTAGAAACGGTGATTGTTCATAAAAATACAGGTGGAAAAGTGAATTGGGAACCTGCCCGTGATGTCTGGTGGGATGATGCGGTGTATCGTCGGCAAAAGCATTGCAAACCAGCTGCCATGAAGTCGGAAGATATGTTGTTTATCCTGTATACTTCTGGTTCTACTGGAAAGCCAAAAGGAGTGGTGCATACTTGTGGTGGATATATGGTCTATACTTGTTTTTCTTTTAAAAATGTGTTCCAATACGAAGAGGGCGATGTCTACTGGTGTACTGCGGATATTGGTTGGATTACAGGACATTCTTATATTGTCTATGGCCCACTTTTAGCAGGGGCAACGACGGTCATGTTTGAAGGTGTCCCAACTTATCCTGATGCGGGAAGATTCTGGCAAATTTGCGAAAAGCATAAAGTCAATCAATTTTATACCGCACCAACGGCTATTAGAGCTTTAATGGCAAAAGGGGATGAATTTGTAGAAGGCTACGATTTAAGTGATTTAAAAGTGATTGGTTCAGTAGGTGAACCGATTAATGAAGAAGCATGGAATTGGTATAATGAAAAAGTTGGAAAGGGTAATGCGCCAATCGTAGATACTTGGTGGCAAACCGAAACTGGCGGTATTATGATTACCCCACTACCAGGAATTACAGATACCAAACCTTGTTACGCTTCTTATCCCATGCCAGGTATTCAGCCAATATTGGTGGATTCTCAAGGCGAATTAGTAGAAGGCAATGATGTAGAAGGTTTATTATGTATCAAATTCCCTTGGCCGTCTATGATTCGGACGACCTATGGCGACCATGAACGTTGCCGACAAGTTTATTTTTCTTCTTTTGACAATCTATATTTCACAGGAGATGGTTGTCGAAGAGATGCCGAAGGACGCTTAAGAATTATCGGTCGAGTAGATGATGTCATCAATGTTTCTGGACATAGAATGGGCACTGCCGAAGTCGAAAATGCGATTAATGAACATCCTGCGGTCATAGAATCTGCGGTTGTTGGTTATCCTCATGATATTAAAGGGCAAGGTATTTTTGCTTATATCATCGCCCAAGAAGGAACGGTTGGAGATGCAGCTTTTGAAAAATCCGTAAGAGATGTGGTCGTTAGAGAAATTGGCCCGATTGCGAAGCCTGATAAAATGTTAGTTGTGCCTGGTTTACCTAAGACTCGTTCTGGTAAAATTATGCGTCGAATCTTGCGTAAAATTGCTTCTGGAGATGCTAGTAATTTAGGCGATATTTCTACTTTGTTGAATCCTGATGTGGTGGCGGTTATTCGGGAGGCTGCTGGGGTTTGATTTTAATGCCAAGCTTTACTTGGTGAGGCTTATATAAAAAGCGATAACTGACTTTGGGTTGGTTGTCGCTTTTTGGGTTTTATAGAGAAGTTCTTTTAGTTAAAATTGGATTGTCTTTTTACAAATATAATTATTTTTCACTATTTACCAAACAAGATGCTTTTGGATGATGGGATAAAATTGTAAATTGCAGTATTGTTTTATTTATCTCTCGCTTATGAAAACAGATAATTTAAATACCACTTCTCCTATACGAATAACCATTCTGTGTTTATTATCACTGCTACTATTTTGTAATGTTAGACTTTTGGGACAATGGGAGGCGTTTTCTGTTGCTGGAGAAGAATCATATAATGCTTATTTTACAGATGTCTTTGCGGTGGATAGTACTATTTGGATAATTGACACAAATGAAAAAATCCATAGAAGTATAAATAATGGTTTGTCTTGGGAAACTTATGAAACAGGAGTTTTAATACCAAGTAGTATTTATTTTTTAGACCAACTATGTGGTTTTGTAATTGGACGTAATGGAGAGACTGCAAAAACAAATGATGGAGGTGAAACCTGGGTACTTATTGAATCTGGAACTTTGGGGTATAATGATTTGACAGATATTCATTTTATCGAAAATACTGGTTGGGTTATTGGTAGACAAGGTACTTTTTATCAGACAGTAGACCGCGGTAACTCATGGACTCAAAAATCATTGCCTAATATTCCTAGTTATTGGTTGGACTTAACAGATATTTATTTTTTTTCTAAATTAGAAGGATATATTTTAGGTTATGGAAATGGATATTTCAAAACAGTAGATGGGGGAACTACATGGCGATACTATAGCTATCGTATAAATGGTGTAAGTACATGGATTGGCTTAAAGCGAATATTTTTTAAAAACCAGTTGGAGGGCTGGGCTACAAATGAGTCTGATGTTTATAAAACAAAGGATAGTGGAATAAGTTGGCATCGAGTAAGCTCTTGGGATTTATGGTCTGTAAAAGACATCTATTTTTTAAACGAACAATTTGGTTGGGCAATTCATAATGATGGTGACATCAGCCGAACCACAAATGGTGGAGATACTTGGGTACAAGAAAGAAGAAATATGGGAAGGCGTTATGCCCTTGAGAATATTACTTTTGATGATAATGGAAATGGTTGGACTATTGGCAATC
>JBGCFJ010000491.1:0-3198 GCA_045106885.1 Saprospiraceae bacterium | reverse complement strand
CAAAGAGGCGAGTTTGGTCAAAACTGTTATCGAGAAAAAATCATTACCATTAATAACGATGACTTACCCTACCCTTCTGAGCAAACTGGTTCACTAAACTGTAACAATCTAGTTTTTGATAGTTTTAATAATCAAATCTCCATTGATGGTCTAACTGCCGAATATAATAAGGTAGAATATATTGGGCCAGGTACTAATTGGAAAGTAAAGACTTTATGTGATTATACTTGCGCCTCAAAAGAATACAGTCCTGATTTACCTGCAGGTAATTATACTATAAAAGTCAACCAAAAAGATGAGCAAACGCAGTTTGTGAACCGTTCACGGGTGGGTGGGCATGAGAGTTATTGTTATCAAGAAGGTACAGTCAACATTTCTGGTAGCAGTAATAGAAATAGTAACAACCAAATAACATTAGACCTTTATCCTAACCCTGCTAGAAGTACAATTCAGTTCAACACACTTGGTTTTCAAGGCAAAAAAGGAAAGTTACTCTTATACAATATGTTAGGTCATTTAGTAAAACGAATTCCTACAATGAGTTTTGAGGAGGAAACGGTTGCTATTGATTTAAGCGATTTTGAAAATGGAATGTACTTACTAAGCATTGATTTTGAAAAATCGCCTCCTATTAATCGACGATTTATTGTGGAGCATTTGAAGTAACGGTCGAAATAGCATTAATCAATCAATAGATAAAATTCGAAATCAATTCCTAAAATCCTTTAATGAGTACCCAAACAGGGTATCAAAATAATGGCTTTTTACTTAAACTGAATCATTATATGAATAATACAACTACAATCAATAAATCCAATCCACTATCATGCAATCATGCAGCGTATCAACTTACAAAAAAGGAAGAAAAAATAGTCTTTTCATTAATTCAAGAACTTGACCTTACGAAACTAGAGGGATTTGAAGTTAAAATTGTACCTATCAAGATACTCCGAGAATTATTGCTAATTACTACAAATATTAATTCAACAGATACCATACTAAACTTTGTTGCTCAAATTGCAAAAAAAGGAATTGAGTTTAAAACAGATATAGAAATAGAAAACAAACCTTTCTTCGGATATATTAATTGGTTTCAATCTATTGCAATAACAAAAAATAAAGAAGATGAAGTTTGCTGTGAATTTATATTTTCAAAAAAACTGAAACCCTTTTTATTGGAACTGCAAACTCATATCCAAACAATTAATGAAACTAACTGTCCTTTTTAGATAAATTTTTAGTACTAACATTTGGAATAGCTCATTTTACTATCTGCTGTAAAATGGGCTATTTTATTAGTATTAGCTAGATTTTCAATTATTTTTCATGAGCCAGCCTCTCAGCAAATACGTGTCTTTTTCAATTATGCATATCCAAAAGATAGTTATTGTATTGTTTTTGTATATCTTTTGTATATCTTTGCGATATTATTAACGCAAAAGGCATGCTAAACATACCTTTCAAAGAAACTACTATGATTATCACAGTTATCAGTTTTAAAGGTGGTGTAGGTAAATCCACCATCAGTCAGAATTTAGCGGTTACTCTGGCAAATGAAGGTCGTGATGTCTGCATCATTGATGCCGATGAAAATGAATCGTCCAATATTTGGTATTCATTTAGAGATGAAAATCTAGCTGCAGTACCCGTTTTTCATGTTACCAACCGAACTGACATGAGCAAAACGATTAATACTTTAAATAGTCGTTTTGAGATAGTCATTATTGATTGCCCTCCTGCAATTAAGGATACCACTTCTAGAGCTGTTGCAAAAAGTGATTTTTCAATCATTCCTATTACCCCTACAGGTGGAAGTGATGTATGGGCTACTGAAAAATTCCTTCAACACATTGAATTGTTGAGAGACCGATTGGATGCTCCCCTACCCTGCTACTTTGCAGTTAATCGATATGAATCAAATGTTAGTATGCATAAAGCATACTTAGAGGCATTAGATGCGTATCAGGAGCAATACCAAGTTGGACGCCTTGAGACCATCATCCATAAACGAAGTGCTTATGGCGAGGCGAATGCAAATGGATTAGGTGTGGTGGAATATGAAAACCCAAAAGCAAAAAAGGAGATTAAAGCGCTTGTTAAAGAGGTAATGACAATTATGTCAAGCGTTACAGTCTAAACAAGATGTTTGGTTTAAAATATTGTTGTATACTTATTGCATATCTTTTGTATATCCATTGTAATGCATTTATCTAATAATTAAAGAAATATGGCAAAGAAAACTTTTAATAATTTAAAACCGTCTGCTGCTAGAAAACCGTCAGATGATAAGATTGATGATGTTTTAGCATCATTGGACCAGGAAAAAAAGCAAGTAAAAAAAGTCATTCCCCAAGTAAAGAAAAAGCCAGCAAAGAAAAAGTTGATTCCTTTTCAAGTTAGATTACCTGAAAATTATTATGATGCATTAGAGGCTGAGGCATCAGATAGAGGGTTAACGATGAAACATATCATGATTGAGGCGCTGAATGAACGTCTAAAAGAAAGACTTTAATTGAATATTTCAAAAATGAGTCAATCTTAAGTAATAGCCAAAAAATACATTTGCATATCTATTGTATATCCTTAAAGTATCTACCGTATATCAAATCTGTGTTTTTTGGCTATTCTGTTTTTAGTATTGTAACGTTTTCTCACCTACTCCTATCCTATTTTGATACTTTATTTGAACCTCTTGAGTAATAAAATAATTGAATTCCTACCTTCTTCCAATCTTAGTATTTAGCATACTTGGATTAATTACTTATTTTTATGAAGCAATCATTTTAGCCCTGTATAAATACATTTGTAGTTTTCTTCTTTTTCAGCAGGATATAGTCTCACCAAAAAAATTAGGATAAATAATGAAAGCTTAAGTAAGTAGAATTTGTCTAATAACATTATTTGCATATCCTTTGTATGTCTTTTGTATATCTAGTAGAACACCTATCGTATATCATCTTGCCGTTTAAGTTGATTCTTCAACTAGATTTCAGAAAGTTGTATTCAAACAACTACTCCACATATCTCACTAAAACTGTATTCTTCTAGTATGTTAAATTCTACTTACCATTAGTATTCGCCTTTTAAATTATTGCTCGTTTTCTGTGAATAAGCTATTCTAATTGCTTATTTTGACTTGTCTTTAATTTTACCCACAGCGATAGAAGAAAAAAGAAATCGTCGCTTAGAACTCTTTAA